>JAJRQS010000199.1 GCA_024280135.1 Bacteroidota bacterium
AACCAGAAGGAATGTACGCCAAAGGAGAAGTAATTGGTTTTGAAGTACATTCAAATGTCACCACGGATGTCACCTATAAAATTACACGGGGTAAATATACAGAAACGTTGCAAGAGGGAACACTCACGCTTCAAACAGGACAGACTAGTACTATCTCATATACTGCTACGGAACCTGGAGGACTTTTTTTAGAGGTGAGTAATAATTGGACTTACGGATCAGCAGGAGCGATTGTAAGTGTTGAGGATATTTTACTTTTTGAACCAGAGCCTTCGGATTTTGATGCTTTCTGGATAGGAGTAAAAAATGAATTGCAGCAAGTGCCAATGAATGCAAAAGTAGTACCTTTAGGTGGGACTGCTTATCATGATAGTTATACGGTACAATTGGGTAATATTGATAATCGAAATGTCTATGGGATCATACATGTGCCCAAAGGGGAGGGACCTTTTCCTGCAATCGTAGAGCTACCTGCCTATGGAGCCGGTCAAGTTCAGGGTTCAGCAGAATTTGCAGATCGGACGAATTGTATAGTACTTTCTATTAGTATCCACAATGCGCCTGTGACCTCAATAGATCCAAATGCATACAAGCCTGATGACCCTTCCGATAAAAATTTAAACTATCATAAGCATTCTGTGACTGCAGGTATTCGGGCAATTGATTATTTAATGACAAGATCGGACTTCAATGGTCAAGACATTGGTTTGATAGGGGAGAGTCAAGGGGCAGGGCTTGCTTTGTTAGTAGCAGGAATCGATCCAAGGGTGGATGTAATGGGTATTGCTAGCCCAGCATTGTCTAGTCATGCAGGACTATTACATGGACATGCGAGTGGATTTCCTTCCTATTTGAATATTCCGATACAGTCTGGAGAAGAAACTTTAATTCAGAATACTTTGGAAGCAACAGCCTATTATGATGCCGCTATCGCTGCCAAACGTTTTAAGGGAAAGACTCTATTTTTAACTTCACATGATGATGAGGTTTGTATGGCGGAGACTCAATTTATGGCAGCTAATTATTTATCTGGAAAGAAGATTTATATTCATAATTTAAGTGGTGGACATAATGACCGTCCCAGATTTACAGAAGCACAAAAAGCACTTTTGAGACGCAATTTTTCTAATACAGAAAGCCCACCTTTTCCATGGGCGGATAGTTTAATTGGATTTGACGTAGATGCAGGTTCTGATAAATTGGGCACCATAAATACGCCTATTACCCTTGCGGGAAAAATAATGAAAGAGGATGTTTTAAACCCAACTCTTCCTATAAAATGGAAATTAGTTGAAGGACCAGGCGAAGCAGTCTTTGCAAACGATTCTAAATATTCAACGACTGTTTCTTTTAGTAAGCCAGGTTATTATACGCTAGAGTTTACTGCTAAAGACCTAGAGTTTTTAGCTGTAGAAGGATTATACTTTGTTCTTTCTGACAGAGTCGTTGTTCATGTTAAGGAAGGTGAAAATACGCCGCCCAATGTCGTGCTTTCAACGGCTAGCGAGACCGTAAATGGTGAGTTTCAGGTAGTCGCAACCTTTGATGAAGACGTATCAAATTTGAATCTAGGTGACTTTCTGATAACTGGCGGAACCGCTAGTAATTTGACGGGTTCGGGGGCACTTTATGAAATCACCGTAACGCCCGAAGCATCAGTTGTGTCTATTCAGTTGCCACAGCATGTTGCTAATGATACTGAAGGATTAGGAAATATTGTTTCTAACAAGTTAGTCATAAATTATGTAGATCCTGAAAATCCATTAGTCGATTTGGAGCTTAAAGTAACTGCGGATCATACCGTTGTTGAGAAATATGATGACGTTACTTTTTATTTTTCACTAAGTAATAATGGAACTTCCATTGCACATGGTGTACGCGTGATGGCAAAGGTACCTTTGGGTTTGGATTTTTTGCAAGCTACACCTTCTTTGGGGAAGTATGATGCAACTACTGGAAATTGGGACGTGGATAGTATCGGTGTTGGGGAGACCATTTCCTTGCAGATAGTGGCAAAAATGATTACATCGACTCCAGTAACCTTTTTTGCGCAAGTGCTAAAGGTGGACGAGGATGATGTTGATTCTACTCCTAATAATAATGCTAATTCGATTCCTATAGAAGATGATGAAGTGGCTGTTACAGTGTTTGTCAATGAGAGTGGAGTTGAATATTGTGAACCAGATTTTAGCGCAAGCGAAGAATGGATAGGACGTTTTAAGTTTCAAACAATTGACAACACCTCTGGCAAGGATGGTTATGGGGATTATGTGGACCAATTGTCAGTGGTCACAAAAGGAATACCTTTAGATTTTAGAATTGAACCCAAGTTCGAGGCAAATTTTTATGATGAGGTCTATACGATATGGGTCGATTTGAACCAAGATGGGGACTTCTCTACTAACGAAAAGTTATTTGAATTGAAAGCATTAGCACCGCATCAAGTCTATTATCCCATCCTTGGTTCTATAGTTATACCTAGTAGCGCATTGGAAGGAAAAACAAGAATGCGTGTCGTGATGACAAGAGGTCAAGAAGCTGGAGATCCTTGTGCGGTTTCAAAGGAAGGCGAAGTAGAGGATTATTCACTTTTTATTAATAATATTACTTCTGTGCCTAGTATTTTGGATTATAGCCTCAGTGCATTGCTTGATGGGGCCAAAGGTACTTGGATAGTAGATAATGTAGGCTCCGGGGCAAAATTCAGCGTGCAAAGAACGAACGGCGGACCATTTATATCTTTAGACTCCGTTGATTTTACGATGGGCAGCAGTGTTTATGATTATTGGGATGCATCCCCTTTGGAAGGCATGAATTATTATCGAATTCATTTGTTGAGCAATTCAGGTTCAAATCTATACTCCACGATCGAATCATTTTATGTAGAACCGGAGCAGGTTATAGCTTCAGACGCTTTGCTTTTTCCAAATATTACGGTTGGTCATGTAACGCTTAACCTATCTGAATTTGAGGGCAAAGCAGCTAACTTATATTTGTTAAATGGATTAGGACAAATACTATTTAGTAGGACTATTTCGGAATTACCCAAGTCTTTAATTCCTTTGAACTTTAGCTTCCTCCATGACGGTATTTATTTCTTGAATATTCAAATAAAGGAAAAAGTTGGCTTCACGGAACGTTTTATATTGAAAAAGTAATTTAGGTATATTTCCTTGTTTGATGTTTGTTCGTCGAATAATCGGCTAGTAGCAAAACTAAAAGCTTTCTTTTGGCGTTTTGCTTCTATAATCTATATTATGCGACTATTTATACTGTTTTTCCTGAGTCTTGTTTTCTTATCAGCATGTGAAAGAGAATTCACGCCAGCTATTGTTAATGAGCCGCCGGATCTGGTCGTGGAAGGTTATATAGAAGCTGGGGATCAAGCAGGGATACCCTTTATTTTTTTGACCAAAAGCCGTTCTTACTTTGGGGATATTGATAGTACGGCTTTTAGTGACCTGTATGTCCATGATGCGCAGGTAAAGGTCGCACACAATGGAATAGACTACCAGATGACTGAAGTCTGTTTGCAAAGCTTAACCCCAGAGCAAAAAGTCATCGTTTCCACTTTCTTAGGCTTTGATCCTGATTCCATTAAAACGGATATCTGCGTGTATTTAGATATGTCCTTTCAGTTGAAAGGAGAAGAAGGAGGGCAATATGATTTGACGATTGAGTCTGAAGGCAAGAAACATACTGCGACCACAACGATTCCCCGTATGGTTAAAATCGACTCCTTTTATTTTAAAGCATTGCCGCAAGATGATTTAAAAGATTTTCGCGAGTTACATGCCTATCTAACAGATCCAGGAGATGATACGGATTTTTGGCGATATTTTACGGCTATCAACGGAGGGCAATATGAAACTAGCAATTTTTCTATTTATGATGATGGTTTTATTAGTGGAAAGACAGTGGAGTTTATTCTGAATAATGGTAGTCGTGAGAAAGAACACGATCCTACTTCTTTTGGATTATACAAATTAGGGGATACGCTTTCGCTAAAATGGACTTCGATTGATGAGGCACATTATGACTTTCGTAAAACAGCGGAGTTTAGTAAAGCGCAAGGGCCTTTTTCTTCCTATGTGCGCATCAAAGGAAATGTATCTGATGCGCTTGGGATTTGGGGAGGCTACCATGTTCAAATAATAAAAACCATCATAGAATGAAATATTTGATATTTTTTGCCATATTGATTTGGGGTGCATCTTGTTCAACCGTTGGTCAAGCGAATTTTCCGAAAGGAGCGAAACCCATGCGCACAGCTTCTGGAGATACCATTGTGCCAGTGATTAAGACTGATGAAGAATGGAAAGAGATTCTCTCTCCAATAGCGTATTCTGTACTTCGAGAAAGTGCTACGGAATCTCCTTTTTCGGGTAAATGGCTAGAAAATGATAAGCCAGGGCAGTACATCTGTGCAGCTTGTAAATTGCCCTTGTTTAAGTCCAAAACAAAATTTACGACGAGTTGTGCTTGGCCTAGTTTCTATGATTCTATCGAAGATGCACACATCAAAGAAGTGGTTGATGATTCGCATGGTATGCACCGTGTAGAACTCAGATGTGCTAGATGTGATGGGCATCTAGGTCACGTCTTCAATGATGGCCCCAAACCAACAGGTCTTCGTTTTTGTATTAATTCTGCTTCGTTAGATTTTGAACCAGCAGACTAAATCTTTTACCCTTAAATTTGAATATGTCAAATACTAGATTAGTATTAATAATTGTTCTTGCCTTTAGTTTTACTTTTGCGCAAGCTCAGAATACAACTTATACGCTAAGTGGTTATATAAAAGATGCTGCGACTGGAGAAAGTCTCATTGCCGCTAGTGCTTATAATAAGTTGAACCCCATTCAAGGAACAGTTTCGAATACTTATGGCTTTTATTCTATTAGTTTGCCGGCTGATAGATACACGTTTGTTTTTTCTTATACGGGTTTTGAAAGTATAGAAATAGAAGTAGATTTAACCCAAAATCAGACGCAGAATATTGAATTGGCAGAAGGACTAGAGTTAGCAGAAGTGGTCGTAAAGTCAGAGAAAGAAGATAAAAATGTACAAGGTACGCAGATGGGTACAGTGAAACTATCAATGGATAAAATTAAAACCATTCCCGCCTTTATGGGCGAAGTAGATGTCCTAAAAACGTTGCAGTTATTGCCCGGCGTTTCTTCGGCATCTGAAGGTAGTTCTGGCTTTTATGTCAGGGGTGGAGGGCCCGACCAAAACTTGGTTTTGTTAGATGAAGCTGTGGTTTATAATTCGGGGCATATGATGGGTTTCTTTTCTGTGTTTAATGCAGATGCCATAAAGAATACCACCTTGATAAAAGGGAATATGCCCGCTAAATATGGAGGAAGACTCTCCTCCGTAGTGGATATTCAAATGAAAGATGGAAATAGTAAAGACTATCAAGTGACAGGAGGAATTGGGACCGTTTCTTCCCGTTTTACGGTAGAAGGGCCGATACAAAAAGATAAAAGTTCTTTTTTGATTTCGGGGCGTCGTACCTATTTATTTGATTTGCTGAAACCCGTGATAAAGAAAACTAAATTTGCGGGAACGAATTACTATTTCTATGATCTGAATACGAAGTTTAATTATAAATTTTCAGATAAAGATAGACTGTATGCAAGTGGTTATTTTGGAAGGGATGTTTTAATTTTTAATAGTGATGCTAGAAAGTTTGGTTTAAAACTACCTTACGGAAATTCGACCGCCACACTTCGCTGGAATCACCTTTTTACAAAGAAGTTATTTATGAATACTTCCTTGATTTATAACGATTATAATTTTTCAATAACGGGCAGCCAAGACAAATTTGAGTTTAGTGTGTACTCAGGGGTGAGAGATTATAGTGGAAAGGTAGATTTTGATTGGTTTCCGCATTATCGACATCATGTGCAATATGGTACTAAATATACTTGGCACCGATTTAGACCGAATTTAGCTGAAATAAAAGATGAAAGTGGTGGGGAGTTTACCAATGAACTCAAACCAAAATTTGCTCATGATGCTTCCATTTATGCCTCCGATGAAATCACCATCACCACTGGGTGGACTTTGAATCTCGGGCTACGAGGGAACTACTATGCCCATGCAGGTCCATTTAAGGAAAAAAACAAAACCTATCAAACAGCTGAAGTGGTAAAACCTTTTTGGAGTATGGAACCAAGATTTGGAACGAAGGTCAGTCTTAACGACTGGTCTTCAATAAAGATGAGTGTCGGATATAATACACAGTATATGCACTTGGTCAGTACCTCTAATGGAACATTACCTGCTGACGTTTGGGTCACGAGCAGTAATGCAGTTCCACCCCAGAGAGCTATCCAATCGGCATTAGGTTATTTCCGTAATTTTAATGATAATATGTATGAATCTTCTATTGAGATCTATCATAAATACTTATGGGGTCAGATAGATTATCCAGAAGAATATACCGATACGCCGGCAGAAGAAGTAGAAACTCAGTTCATTTTTGGTGAGGGGAGAGCATATGGAGTAGAGTTTTTTGTGCGCAAGAACAAAGGAAAATTGACAGGTTGGGCAGGATATACCTATTCCAAAACAGAGCGTATTTTTGAAGATGTCAAAGGTGTATTTTTTCCAACCACCTATGATAGACCTCATGACATTTCTGTCGTGGCCAATTATGAATTGAATAAGCGTTGGATGTTTGGGGGTATTTTTGTTTATGGAACTGGGAAAGCATATACGCCATTGAAAAGCGTATTTTTAAATGATAATAGTTTGTTTGTTGAATATGGATTGCGGAATAGTGCCAGACTAGATCCGTACCACAGAATTGATTTGTCCGTGACGTATAATCGTAAATCGAATACGCCAAAAAGATTCAAATCATCCTGGAACTTATCTGTCTATAATGTCTATAATCGCTTGAATCCCTTCTTTACTTACTATGACACAGAAACAGATGTCAATCAAGGTACGGCCACAACGAAGGCCGTAAAAGTCTCGATTTTTCCTATCATTCCGGCCATTACTTGGAATTTTAAATGGAGATCCACAAAGCACTAACTGCAAAAGGTTGGTTGCATTTGCAGAACCTAAAGCTATTTTAACAAACAATTAATAGTAAAAGAGAACAAAAAGAGGATTAATACTGTTATAAGATTAGTGGAACGCCCAAAGGGGCTGACTGGTATTGACAGGAAAGTGAGTTGTTTAATTAGCATGTCAGAGCACGTTAGTTCACTCTGTAAAAAATGGCTTTCAAACCTTACTTGGCAACTACAATGTAGCCATGGCTGCCTAATTAGTTAATTAGACACGCCTTTAGGCCTTGCGTTTGACTCCTGATACACAACGTAACGCTTAACAAAAAAACTCAGGGTAGGAAATAGAAGGGCTTCGAGCTATTTTCCGAAATTCAGAAGATAAGGTTAGTTTTCGCTTGTTTGTGTGCATAAAACTTTCTCGAAAATCCGAACACATCCTAAACATGTAGAAGGTTCTGTGACGCTTTGTCTGGACGAGGGTTCGACTCCCTCCAGCTCCACTAAAACTAAAGCACCATCATTTTTGATGGTGCTTTTTTATTTTTACCTAGCTTTAGCAGAATGTAAAGTTTATATTTCGACTAGAAGGACTATCTTTGCAAAAAAAAATTGCGCCAGCATATTCGTAAAAATTTACAGTCAAAAAATTGGTCTTTCGACAAAGTTGCCTTAGATATCTATGCCTACCAATGCCTAGAAAATCCCGTTTATCGTAGGTATTTGACTTTGACTAAACAATTGAATAAGCCAGTGAATCACATCGATGATATCCCTTTCTTACCTATCTCCTTTTTTAAAACCCATGAGGTAAAAACGGGTAATTGGGAGACAACTAGGATATTTGAAAGCAGTGGCACAACGGGTTCAAAACCTTCTGTTCATGCAGTGAATGACTTTGCTGGATATTTGGATAATGCCAAAAACATCTTTGAGGCGCAGTTCGGCAGCTTAAAAGATTTTCATATTTTCGGATTACTGCCAGGCTATTTAGAGCGCAAGACTTCTTCTTTAGTGGCGATGGTTCAGTATTTTAAAGAACAATCCAAAAGCACGTTAAGCGGTTTTTATTTAGATGATTTCAAAGGGTTAAAAAACGTTTTGGCGCAAGCGAAAAGAACGAGAAAGAAAGTACTATTAATCGGAGTCAGTTTCGGATTATTAGATTTTGCGGAAGTTTACCCAAATTTAGATTTAGCTCATTGTATTATCATGGAAACGGGTGGGATGAAAGGAAGACGAAAAGAAATTATCCGTGAAGATTTACACCAACAATTAAAAGATGCTTTTAATGTGTCGATTATCTATTCAGAATATGGTATGACTGAATTATGCTCGCAAGCGTATGCACATGGAGAGCGCTTTGTGCCTGGGAAAACAATGAAAATCGCTTTAAGAGAATTCAATGATCCATTTGCTAGAAGTCCTTTCGGACAAACGGGGTTGATGAATATTATTGATTTAGCCAATTATGATACCTGTAGTTTTATTGCAACGGATGACATCGGGCGAGTCCACGAAGACGGCAGTTTTGAAGTACTAGGTCGATATGACCACAGCGATATGCGTGGCTGCAATTTGATGGTATCTGATTTGTGAAAAGAGACTCGTTCGACTTATGAATGCTTTGTCTATTCGCAAATCAAATAAATAGGCCCAACCTCAATCTCATTGCTCTTGTGACCCGCTCTATCCTCAATAAACAGCGTATAATAAAGGGTGTCTTGTGATTTGGAAGCCGAGACTCCACAAGGGATAGTGCCATCATCAAACAAACAGCAAGATGTATAAATTTTTAAATCTACCGTCCCAGATATACCGTTCCCAGCACCTTCTTTCGGTACCATCGGGAGCTTGAAAGTATTCCCTTCAAAGCCATCTCTGGAGTCGATTAAAAAGACATTTGGGGGAGCTTGTTCTCCATCATCGCCCAGGTCTCCATCTCCGTCTGTAAAAGAAAATTGTACAAAAAGAGTGTCGTTATTTTGACTACCTTGCTTCATGTATTGTTTGCTCATACCCACAAACTTTATCTCTGGTTCTATGGGGTAATCCGGTGGCTCTACGCAACTGATGAAGAAAGTAAGAACCACAAAGAGGGGGAGTAATCGAAACATAGCAAGTTATTTGTAAAAACGAAGTTACGGAAATTTAGTGCATTAAGCAAATAGAGACCCTGAGCCTATTTTGTACCCACCTTAAAACCCTAACACCTAAAACCGCTATACCTTTTTTTCCCTAACACCGCTACACCATTTTTTTACTAAAGAATATTTAGCAATTCTTCGAATGAATCAATCATAAAATCTGGTTTTTCCGCAAGGAGCATTTCTTTAGAACGGTAGCCATAAGTAACCGCACAAGTGTCTGTTCCAGCATTTTTGCCTGCAACAATGTCATGGGTGGAATCTCCTATAAAAAGGGTTTCGGATGGCAAGATGTCTAGTTGGTCTAGGGCGTGAAAAATGCCTTTTGGACTCGGTTTGGGTTTGTAGATATTAGGTTGCGCGCCTTGGACCCAATCAAAATGTTGCATTAAGTTAAGTTGCTCAATGATTCCAATAGTTAGCTCATGAGGCTTATTACTGTAGATGCCTTTTTTTATAGCCGTTAATTGGTCTAAAGTGTCTATGACGCCTTCGTAAGGTCTGGTCTTATTAACATAATTAGTCGCATAGTAATCAGAAAAAACTTGGTGAACCTGTGCAAGATCTATGTTTTCGCCAAAGCCATTTCGGAGTAAAGATTTTATACCTCCGCCCACCATTGCAGGAATGTCCTCATAGGGGATGGATGGTTTCCCAAAAATTTGGAAAGTATGATTCATTGCATCGCCGATATCGTAGGTGGAATTGACGATTGTGCCATCTAGGTCAAAAAGAAGAAGTTTGTATTTGCTCAAAGTTAGGTTTTCTTTTTTAACACTATAAGGAAGCAGATGTTTAATGGGTTGGGCTAGCATTTGAAGAGCCAATCTGTTCTCTAGCAAGCAAAAGTAAACATTTAACAGGTGTATTGCCTTGTTCTATCAAGAACCTACTATATTTGCGTATAAAAATTAATAGAATGATTATAAGATTTCCAAACACAGTCTTAATCCTTTGGATAATGGTCTTGAGTATCTCTTTTGCGCAAGCTCAAACGGGTACCATACGCGGAAAAGTTTTTGATAAAGAAACGGGTAAACCCGTTGATTATGCCAATGTGTATGTGGATGATGAAACACAAGGTTCGTTGACCGATGAGGAGGGTTTTTATAACATTACAGGTGTAACGGAAGGGGAGCACGTGCTTTCGTTTTCTTCTATTGGTTATGATTCTATTGGGGTAGCATTTACGATGCGTGCAGGGAAAGTCATTACACAGACTTTATATGTGACTACAGCAAGTGTTACTTTGGGTGATGTGGTGGTCTCGGGCAAGAAGCAGTTAAAAAAGAAGAAAGTATTGGTTTCTACAGTAAGGCTTTCGCCCAAAGATTTGAAAGCACTGCCTTCTACGGGTGGAGAAGCGGATATTGCTCAGTATTTGCCCGTATTACCAGGGGTTATTTTTTCAGGAGACCAAGGAGGACAATTGTATATACGAGGAGGGTCACCGATACAAAATATGATAATGCTTGATGGTGTACCTATATATAATCCATTTCACTCTATTGGATTCTTCTCTGTGTTTGAGACAGAAACCATTCGTTCGATTGATGTGATGACAGGCGGATTTAATGCAGAGTTTGGCGGACGAATTTCGGCCATAGTGGATATCAAAACGAGGGTAGGAGATAAGAAGAGGCATAGTCTTACAGCAGGACTTAACCCGTTTGTCGGGAAGTTACTAGTAGAAGGACCCATCGTCAAATTAAAAGAAGGAGAGCATAAAGGGAGTATTTCTTATATGTTTACGGGAAAGCAATCTATCATAGATCTCACTTCCAAGCAACTATATAGTTATGTACCTGGCGGTCAAATACCTTTCAAGTTTGATGATTTTTTCGGGAAGATTTCATTGGTGTCAGGAACGGGAAGTAAATTTGATTTTTTTGGGTTTCAGTTTAATGACAATGTAGCTTTCACTGATTTGGCTAGTTATGATTGGAAGACGACAGGAGGAGGGATGAATTTTAGCCTTTTGCCGAAAGGGTCTCCGATGATCATAAATGGTCGAGTGGGCTATTCTAATTATCAATCCAAAACCCTAAGTGAGGCGAACGAACCACGTTCAAGCGGTATTAATGGATTTAACTTTGATTTGAAGTTTACGAATTTTGGAAAGAAGAGTGAAGTAAACTATGGGTTGGGTATGAAAGGGTTTAAAACGACTTTTGATTTTAAGAATAGATATGGTGTGCCGATAGGGCAGGAGGAAAATACAACAGAAATAAACGCTTTTGTTAAGTATAAACAGCAACTCGGAAACTTAATCATTGAGCCCGGTTTTAGGTTGAATTATTATGCCTCTTTGAATACCTTTTCGCCGGAAGGCAGACTGGGTATGAAGTATAACATCACAGATTACTTGAGGTTGAAAGTAGCGGGTGGGATGTATTCACAGAATTTGACGAGTACGGTCAATGAACGGGATATTGTGAACTTATTTGTTGGGTTTTTGTCAGGCCCAGAATCGACAATATATAAACCTAATTCGACAGAAAAAGCCGATCATCATCTGCAAACTGCTTGGCATGCGATAGGTGGATTAGAAATTGATTTGACGTCTAGGTTAGAGCTTAACATAGAGCCGTATGTAAAGGAATTTACACAATTAATTGCTTTGAATAGAAACAAACAGACCGTACAAGAGCCGAAGTTCGTGACAGAAACTGGGCGGGCATTAGGGCTTGACTTTTCGATGAAGTATGAGACACCTATATGGTATGTATGGGGGACGTACTCTTTGGGTAAAGTCAACCGAGATGATGGAGAACAGGTGTATAATACTAATTTTGATAGGAGGCACAATGTTAATTTTTTGACAACTTATTCTTTTGGTCATGATAAATCTTGGGAAGCTTCTATGCGATGGAATTTTGGAACAGGCTTTCCATTTACGAGGACACAAGGTTTTTACCAAGATATTGACATTCATAATCAAGGTGTAGAGTATGATTACCTTTCGGAAAATGGAGACTTAGGGATTCAGTATTCTAGCCAGCGAAATGATGGACGTTTACCTACTTATCATAGATTGGACCTTTCGGTCAAAAAGACAATAAAGATGTTTAAACATGGTTCGTTGGATATTACGGCTGGTGTGACGAATGCCTATAATAGAGCAAATATTTTCTATTTTGACAGAGTCAAATATAAGCGAGTCAATCAATTACCGACTTTGCCTAGTATCGGCATGGTCTTAAAACTTTAAAGATGAAACCTACTTCGGCTATGGGTATCCAACCCGAAGAAGTCCTATTCATCATCAATCCTAACTCTGGGAAAGGGCGTGCTACGCAGATAATTCACCAAATACAAGCACACGATGACACAATAGACTTCATTGTGACCCCAGACCAGCAGGCAGCAGAAGAGGTATTCTCAAATTTAGATAAAAAATATAAAGGGCTCGTAGTTGTGGGAGGAGACGGCACGATCAATATGGCTATTGGTTATCTGGCGGAGCACACTGAATTAGTGCTTGGGGTTGTTCCATTTGGTTCGGGCAATGGATTTGCAAGGACATTAGGATTTGATGGCGACGTCAAACGATTGATGGACGGTTTTGCAAGTGGTGTTTTTGAAAAGCTTGACGTTTTGGAGATAAATGGCGAATATGCCGTCAATGTTTCTGGAATTGGGATCGATAGTTATGTGGCTCATCAATTTCAAAAAAGCAAGCGACGGGGCTTTGTTACTTATCTATTTTCAACGGTGAAAGCTATCATTCAATTCCGAGATTTTGAAGCAAAGATTTCTACGACAGAAGGAGCGGAGGAAGGGAAGTACCGTATGATTGCTATTGCGAATACGAAACAGTTTGGTAATAATGCAATTATAGCGCCGGATGCCAATCCAAGTGATGGACTATATGATTTGGTTTTGGTAAGACCTTTTCCATTTTGGCAGTATCCTAAAGTATTGATCAAGTTGTTTAAAGGAAAATTGACTTCTTCCAAATACATCAAATATTTGTCTATGGATGATGAGACGAAAATCAAATGGGCAGGGGAGAAGTATCATCTCGATGGGGAGCCCAAAAGTACGCCTGGAGATTTGGTCATTAAAATTCATAAGCGTTTTATTCGGATTGTACGTCTTGGAATATTAAAAACTGAAATTTAAGTAGGGGAAAATTTAATCTTATCGTACTAGGATTACAATTTGTGCTAGTCAAATGAAAAAGATTTTTTCATTTTGAAAAAAGATTTTTCTTTAGTTTGAAGCACTTTTTAAAAACAATTAACCAATAAATCCTAAAAAAAAGGAGTAATATCCTTGTTCTTCTAATTTTTACAATATAATGTTTTTTGTTTAATGTAAATTGTACCCAAAAAACATATAAAAAATAAAAAAAAGAGGAATAAAAATTTGGTAGAAAGGAATACTAGTTCTACCTTTACAGCAGAGAAAAGGAAAAGGCAAGATTTTATATCTAAATAATAATCGAAACCCATTTTTCGTTCTCTTTTTGAAAGATTATTTACGGATAATCAATCGACTTTCAAATTCCCTTCTGTTTTTGAAAGATTAGAAACACTACTATACTAAGAACTACACAACTATTTGGGAGCACTACCACGCTTACGGCAATCCCCTTATTGCCAATCTGAACATTTCCAATTTCTTTGAATATCTAATGGTACGATTTGTGCTATAGAATTTAGTAATTGTCTAACCCCCCAAAAATTGTTTGAATGTTAAAAAAGTATGTGTTGTTCGTGGTATTTGTGCTTGGATTTTCTGTCGTGTCTTTCGCACAAAATAAAGTTGATGAAAAATTAAAAAAGTGTTTATCTGAAAGAATGCATGATGTGCATAACAATGAGATAAATGTGCTTGCGGTTTATGAACGATTTGAAGATAAACTAATCCTTTCTGGAAAGTTGCTTGATAACTCTCAAGAGTCTTATGCTATGTTGATGGCTAACCTCTTGAATGATGATGATGATATCCCTGTTTCTTATTGGAATAATTTAGAAACAGATTTTGCTTTATTATCAATGCCTTCTAATTTAGCGAGTAGTATGATTTGTTTTACGGATATTGATGCGACTACGCACATGTCTTATGCTTCTTCCGTTTCTAGTATGATGCCTTTCTTGAAAGAGATTACTTCAGACTACAATATTGGAGATAAGCGAACGAATATCCAATTAGTACGCGCTGTTAATTCAGCTGATTTTGATAAGATGGTGTATAAAGTTCCGTTATTGGCCTTGATGCATTCCATTGCAGCTTATAAAGAAGAAGCGAATGCGATTGCAGGAAGTTACTAGTGTTTTTAAAGCACTCATAGAAAAAGAGGAAAACCATTTGGTTTTCCTCTTTTTTTTGGTATCATTAATAATTTGTATCTTTGTTATTCAATCTAGTGATATGCGATACTTACCTTTTATATGGTTTTTTATATTTTATGCTAGTGTAGGTGCACTTGCGCAAAAGAAAGCGGGTAACGATGTCAATACTTTGTATTTTACATTTACGGGTGCTTATCAATTGCCGAAAGGAGATTTAGTGAATAGATTTGGGTCAACTCCCAATATTGGATTTTACACAGATTTTGTAAGCGGAAAATCCAGCTATATCTTTGGATTGGATGCTAGCTTTTCCTTTGGTGAAAAAGTAAAGGAGGATGTCGGTGCTTTATTTAGAACACCGGAAGGCGTATTAATCGGTACCGATCAGACGGCTACACAGCTTTTTCTGAAAGAACGCGTTTTTACTTATGGAATACACTTTGGAAAACTATTCGCCCTTAATAAAAAAAAGAATCCACGATCGGGTATTCGCGCAACAATTGGGGTCGGGCGTATTCGACATTGGATAAAGATTACGGATGAATTCAACTCAGCCAATCAGTTTAAAGATGCTTACGCCAAAGGATATGATCGTTTGACGGCAGGAATGACTGTTACGCCATTCTTGGGCTATCAATATACTTCTTTGAACCGGTACTTGAATTTTGTGGCAGGCGTTGAATATGTAGCCGGATTTACCCGGAGCCAAAGAAGTTGGGACTTTGATTTATTCAAAAAAGAAGAAGCCAAACGTTTTGATGGCATACTTGGGTTTCGCATAGGATTCTCTCTACCGCTATTTATTGGTGACTCTGAACGAGATATTGAATATTGAAAATCTAGTTATAATAGATTCAGTTCCTTAAAGATATCTTCGGCACGTCCAAGGACTTAGGTGCTCACGGATCTTCATTTTGCTGATAATAGTCATTCTTACCTGCAAATTTTCTGAATTACAAAAACGAGCAGGTGATAATCGTCAGTCATACAATATTTGTCTTGTAATTTCACTAACAAAACTATAAAATTACGTTACATTTGCTTAGAACTCAACGTATAAAATTGTTTGATGCAGCGATTGTTTTCTGATTTTAATAAAATATTTAGATTATGGCAAATCAAGAAGTGAAACTTGGAAAGGATATAAAAGCCCCCAAGTATCCTGGCAAAAGGATGACTATTAACGGTAACACCCTAGTGGCGACGACAGAAGGATTGATATCTGAAGCGGGTATATTTTATCCTATTACTCCATCCACAGAAATGGGGGAGACTTTTCAGTTTCTTTATGCAAAAGGTAAACTAAATGCTTTTGGAAAGCAATTGACGGCTATTGAGACAGAAGGGGAGCACGCTGCCCAAGGCGGAGCTATTGCCATGTCCGTTACAGGAAAGAGAACAGTTAACTTTACGTCAGGACAAGGTGTTGTTTATGGCTTGGAGCAATATTACCATGCACCAGGTAAATTGAGTACGATGGTGTTGGAAGTCGGAGCAAGAGCATTGACCAAACATGCATTGAATGTGCATGCCGGACATGATGATGTGTATGCTGCGTTAGATACAGGGTGGATTACATTATGTGCCAAAGATGCACAGCAAGCTGCGGACCAAGCGATTATCCTACGCCGAGTAACAGAGTTGACCTTGAATCCAGGCATGAATTGTATGGATGGGTTCTTGACCACGCATCTAGAACGGACATTCTTTATGCCTGAAGCCGCTTTGATTCGGGAGTTTTTGGGAGATTCAGATGATGTGATTGAATGTCCAACAGAAGCACAGAGAATTATTTTTGGACCAACTCGTAAACGTGTGCCTGCTGGTATTGACTTGAAGAACCCAATTCTGTTGGGGCCTGTGCAAAACCAAGAGCACTATATGAATGGCGTCGCTGCCCGTAGAAATAATTTCTCAGAAGGTATCTTGGATTTCTTACAACAATCTTATGATGACTTTGCCAAGCTAACTGGTCGTCAATATGGTTTAGTCTCGGAGTACAACACCGAAAATGCAGATACTGTATTTGTTTCTTTGGGTAGTTCTGCGGAGAATATTGAGTCGATGATTGACTACTTGAAGGAAACGCGGAATGAAGAAGTAGGGGTCGTTCATGTCAATGTATTGAGACCTTTTCCAGAAAATGCAGTGATTAAAGCACTAAAAGGTAAGAAGAATGTGATCATTCTAGAGCGTACAGATGAGTCATTATCTGGCGACAATCCTTTGACCAGAGATGTAAAAGTCGCTTTGGCGAAAGCCGAAGATAACTTTAAAACCAACGCTTACGAAGGTTTAGAAAAACTTGATCCATCTAAGGAGAAACCAATGATATTCAGTGGAGTATATGGCTTGGGTTCAAGAGATTTTAG
>JAJRQS010000200.1 GCA_024280135.1 Bacteroidota bacterium
TCCTGAACCTCTTTCACCCTTTATAACATAGGTTTCAAAGCGTTCGCCATTGTTATTATTGACTATTTGTACGCGTTCACCTTCCATAAAGTCCGCTGCATCCATCAAATCCTCGTCGATGGTGATGCTACCCATATAATTTAGATCGCCTTGTGTTACTTTCACTCGGTGGATCTTCGATTTAAATCTTTGTATCAACATAGGGCAAAGTTACGGATTTTTTTTAAATGTATATTACTTTGCTTCATCGGTTAAAACCGACGGCAAAGAATTGATTTAGAATAGGTTCACACTTTAATATTCCCTAAGTTTGCTTTTCAAGAGGGGAATGACTAAGAACTTCGTTCTATCTATAGACCTTTTCTGCAAAAAAAACAAGCAAATATGAACGCAACAAGATTTACCCTTCTCTCCATCCTCACCTTTTTTTGCGTAAGCGCTTACGCCCAAATATCTTGGTCTCCTATCGGGCCGGGAGGAGGAGGCTGGCTGACGGCGATTACAGTTGTTGACGATAATGCCAACACCGTTTATGTGAGTTGTGATGTAGGTGGAATATACAAGAGTGTCAATCATGGCGATAGCTGGGAGATAATCAATAATGGACTGACCTCCTATGATGTATCAGAAATAGCCTATGCCCCTAATAACCCTCAGATACTCTATTTGGCATCTCGTGGAGGGGTGTTTAAATCTATTGATGGTGGTCAGCATTGGGTAGTGAAACGAAATGGCTTTCCAATAGAATCGGAATTTTCTTACAGTGCGCCAATAGGAAGTATCGTTGTTGACCCAATCGATGCTAGTATCATTTATGCAGGGGTGGGTATCGTTAGAAATGGCTACTATGGACTAACAAGTGATCATTGGGAAAATGCTGGAACGAAAGGCACCATTTTCAAAAGTACAGATGCTGGAGATAGCTGGACTCCCTTGACCGTAGATAGCGATGCAACGGCTATGATTTATGGCGTTGAAATAGACCCCTTAGTTCATACGACTATTTATGCAACGACTAGCGAGGGGCTTTTTAAAAGTACGGATTCTGGTACTAATTGGACAAAAAATGGAAACTTGCCGCATGATTTAATCATGAATATGCTTATTCATCCTACAAATTCGAATATACTTTATGTTACGCTTTGGGCAGAACCTGGAAGTGCCTCTTGGCAAGGAGGTGTTTATAAGTCAATTGATGGTGGCGATACTTGGGTAGCTATGAATAATGGACTTCCACAGGATTTAGATGCAGCTGAAGTAGGATTAACCAGTAACTATATGGACATCCTTGTGGACAAAAACAATCCCAATACACTTTATATCGGAAATATATCTTGGGTCAACGGTGGCGTTTACAAAACAAGTGATGGAGGTACCAATTGGGCTTTTGTAACGGAGTATGAAGGAAACAATGCAAATGTAAATACAGGGTGGATTCAAGATGGAGTAGCAACAGAATGCTTGGCAATCGATCCTAATAATTCAAGTAGACTTTATTTGGGCTCGCCAAAAGTAATCGTCAAAACAGAAGATGCCGGTGCGCAATGGAATCAGGTTTATACCAATCCAACCGGATCTGGTTTTTGGAAAGGAAGAGGCTTTCAAACTACAGTTATCGGAGACATTGCCATAGATCCTTCAAATGCCAATAACCTTTATGTGGGATACTGGGATATGGGTTTTCAAAAGAGCATTGATGGCGGCAATTCTTTTAAAAAAATGACAGTCAGTACAACTTACAACGAAAATGTATTTGCAATAGTCATAGATCCAGACAACACGAATACCATTTATGCCTCTACAGGATGGTGGGATCATAATGAAGGAGAGCTAGATAAAAGTACAGATGCTGGAGAAACTTGGACGCCTATAAGCAATGGTTTACCGAACAAACAAGTCTGGTCTTTAGCTATAGATAAAAATAGCCCCATTAATGCAAGGGTGCTATATGCAGCAGTTTTTGAAGAAGGTGTCTATAAAACTATTGACGGGGGGCAAAATTGGACATCTATCAATAATGGGCTCGGTGTTGAAGACAATAAACGAATCCGAAAAGTCATCATAGACCCTAACAACTCTAGCACCCTGTATGCAGGGTTTGAGCCGAAAAACGATTATAATTTAGGGACTACAAAACAAGGTGGCCTATTCAAATCTACTGATGCAGGTGCGTCATGGTCAAGGATTGATTGTGCAATCTGCGGCACTGCGGATTTAGCCCAAATCAACATTCAAGATATCGCTATCGACCCCAACAACAGCCAAAATTTATATACGGCAGTCCATACTAATTATGACCACAGTCTAGAAACAACTTATTATGGTGGTGTCTATAAAAGCACAAACGGTGGAAGTTCTTGGGTAAGACTCAATAGCGGATTTGGCTTAGAAGACGGATTGCAAGTTCAAACTATTGTAGTGAGCCCTGCCAATGGGGATGTGCTATATGCCGGCACAACGGATTCTCCTTTTCATGATAATAGTTCAGGGCGAGGCGCTTTTAAAAGTAATAATGGTGGGCAAACTTGGAGCCCAATAAACGATGGTATCGAAGCGCTATATATCGATGATTTTGAAATATCACCTATCGACCCAACAGTACTTTATGCTGGAACTGGAGGCAATGGACTTTTGAAAGCTGTAGATAATGATAGTGCCTTGCCGATTCAAATCCTAGACCCACTTTCCGCTACTATTTCTAATGGCTCACAAGTTTTACTTCAGTGGTCAACGGCTTCCGAAATAAACAACAAAGGATTTGAAATCCAACGCAGTGGAAAGAATCGAGTGTTTGAGAAAATAGACTTCATCGCTGGGAAAAATAATTCTAATGCTGAAAATACTTACCGAGTAATAGATTCGAATCCGCTTACGAAAAACTACTACCGCTACAAGCAAATTGACCTTGATGGACTTGCTACCTATTCTAATATAGTTTATGTAAGGCTTCCGCAAAATCAATTTGTGATTACGCCAAACATGATAACTTCTGGACAGCTCAATTATCAATTGGAATTAAATAACCCCTCAAGTATGCGCTTGGAA
>JAJRQS010000201.1 GCA_024280135.1 Bacteroidota bacterium
ACCTCTGGCATAACTTAACTCTACAGCCTTTTTCTTAAATTCTGAAGTGTAATTCTTTTTGCGTTTTGACATAATTCAAAGTTAAATTATGTAGCACAATATCTCTCAACTTGGTGTCCAGTTAAATATAGTAAGTCCAGTTTAAAGTTAAAGACTATTTTTCTACTTTTAAACAGTTCGGTTTTAAGGGAAGCTTACAACCTCTTTATTGATAACATTATGTTCATTTTCAACTCTTTCAGAGATTAATTTTTCATAAGAATAAATTTGCATATCATAATCTAGCGGGTAATTTTTCAATGCTATGTTCTTAATTTCGGAATCTTGAACAGAAGCCATATAATTTTTAGAGACTACGCTTCTGCCATAGATATGCTGTTGCAAGCAATAATCATTTTTGTACTGATTTATCGCGTACTTTTCTAGTTCCTTATCAGTCACAGTTTCCATATACAAAATTGCTAATACTTGATTCTTGTATATACAATCTCTCATTTCCTTGTCTACAGGGTATTCTTTTTTTGCAAATCGTTTTATTTTAGCTTGTATTTTCTTATCTATTTTTTTTCATTCTCTACTGCTTCTTCTTTTTCTGATTTCTGACTTTCCTTATTTTCATTTTCAATAAATTCAGTTTCTACCTTTTCCGTGAGGTCTTCTTCAAGTCCATGCTTTTTTCTTAAAATAGCAGCAGCTCTTTGCATATAAGCATCCCTCTTTTCATCTGTCATTATGGAGAACCCTTCTTGCTTTGGTTTTTTTTGATTTTGCTTATTTTCAATTTCGTTCTTTACAATCTTGGATAAACCCTTAAATTCAAAAGTTATTGGTTTGGTTGCTTCATTGAACTCAATAGTATATTCCCCTTTTGATTCGTTTACCTCAATAACCTTTCCTTGATTCCAAATTGCGTGTTTAACTAAGTCTCCAACCTCGAATTTCTTTTGTTACGAGGGGTGTTATCCAACAAAAATCGGGTATCAGGAGCAGATCCTCCCAACTCGCGGTATCCCAATTTCAAATCCAAATCAGTAATCAGTTCGTTTGTTTTATTTGAGGCTTTTAAAGGAAATGCGAGCACAGCAATATCTTCATAAAAGTTACTCCTGCTTTTTGGTGATTCTAATTTTTTTGCAACTTTTTTGTTGCCGGAAATTTTTGTTTCTGAATAGGTAATCTGTTTTGCAGTGTATTCCGGTGTCACTCTTGGACCTCCAAGGTTCCAGCCGCTTTGGATATTAAAGCCCATTTCCAGGCCAAGTCTTTTGGCTTCATCCATGGCAAAAACAAATAATTCGTTCCATTCATCCGAACCAAATAATGGCCCAGCCGGAATATCATTATTTCCTCTTTGATTATGTCCTCCGGCATCAAAAATCATGGCTCCCTGAAAGTTTCTTGACTTCATGGCTTCCAGGTCTTTGGTTATGGCTGCTTTGTTCACATTGCCATTGAGCCACCACCACCAGCAGTTTACACCAGATTTTGAGGAAGGTATTTTGAAATTTTCTTTTAGGAGGTCGTAATTATTTGTTCCTACTGGTTTCTCGCTGACTTGGGTATCATTACACCCAAACATCATCATAAATAAGAGAGGTAATAACAATTTAGAATATTTCATATTTTTTAGCATATATATTACAAAAAACAGGCAAGCCGTGTAGGTGCTTGCCTGTAAAAAAAACTAACTCAAACAACTCAAACTAAACTTAATACTTATCTATTCCAACCTGGGTTCTGTTCCCAGATCACGTCTTTATTTCTATCTATTACACTCTGTGGTATTGGAAATAAATTGAAATCAAATGTAAGCGAATTGGTAGTCCAGTCGTGTTTGGCAAATGTTCTTATGCGATCCACAGCTACGGTACCTCCCATTCTAAGCAGGGTGTTCCATCTGCTTTCCTCACCAAAAAGCTCTCTTGCCCTTTCATCTAAGATGTAGTCAATGTCCACATCGCCAGAAGTGGCCAAAACCGTACATTGAGCCCTGTTTCTGATCATGTTGATATCCGCAGCTGCGGATGTATTATCGCCTTTACGGTGGTATGCCTCTGCCCTTAATAGTAAGGTTTCCGGCAGACGTATGGCATATCTATCACGGAAAAGATTACTTCTGTTTTCTCCTTCTCCCAGGCCTTCAAACATGTCCGTCGTGAATTTTTCATAAATAGGATATACTGAACCGGCCAGTGATGCGTTGGCAATATCGATTTCTGACTGAGGCACCACTCCCCCAAGGAGATCTGGAAAAGAAGTGTCATTATAAATGATTGTACGCCTAATGTTGGTCTCCGACCCTCTAATGTCCCCATCAGAAATAGATGGCTCCCATATAACGGTTTCTGTTAATGGTGTAGGTGCAAAGAAAGCCACGCCTCTACCTCCAACATCTTCGGCAACCCCGGTAACACCTGTAATCACCCTATACACAGGCATCCAATATCTTGGATGGGCTATTTGAGCGCCACCGTCACCCTCAAGTTTCGCATCGAAATCATTCTGGTATGTCCAAATACTTTCAGTATTGCCATCTGCATAATTGATATTACCTAATCGAAATAAGTCCCAATATACGTCTTTGCCGGGCTCATCCACCCTGGTTCCAAATCGTGATGTCATCAAGGAATAAATGCCGCCATCAATAACATCTGAAGCATATTCTATGGCCTGATCAAAATCTGTACTACTTGATGTTTCGGTTCCTAAGCTCAAATAAAATTCGCTCAGAAAATGTTGGGCCGCCCCTTTTACTACCCTGCCAGGTTGATCCGTGGTCTCTGGTAGATTATTAAGAATGGCCTCTAGTTCATCAATCGCAAACTGGTATACTTCAGCACGTGAGGACCTGACATAATCAAACCTTGGCTCGTTTGCCACCTCAGTGACAATAGATACCCCGCCAAAGAGCTGCGCTAGTGAACCATACATTTTAGCTCGAAAGAACCTAGCTTGAGCTAAAATGTATGCACGAACCTCATCTGATTCAAAGGAAATGCCCTCAATTTCCGCAGCTGCCAAAGTTGTGTTGGCGTAAGATATGATTTCATAATGTCTATTGAATATCTCTCTTATTCTCGAATGATCAGGATTGATATCACTATAGTCACTAAAATGATTACCCTGTCTAAATGCGGGAGTGACCATCACATCTGAACCTTTACCTTGAATTATCCCATTAAATTGTCCATCGTTGGTTCTAAATGTACGATCCGCATTATAAAGGGTTATCAAAGTTTGCTCTACCTGAGCACCTGAACTAAATATATTGTCAGTGGTATAAAACGTTATTGGGTCTTCTTCCAAAAATTCATCATCATTACAGCCTATTAAGGTGAATAATGAAATCAGTACGAAACCTTTAATATTTATGATTTTCATAATTTTTTCTTTTTTTATTAAAAACTAACGTTAAGACCAAGGGAATACACAGTTGGCACTGGAAAAGTACCTGAAAGTGATGCAACTCCTACTTCAGGATCCCCTCCTCCCGACCAATTGGTGAAAGTGTGCAGGTTTTTTACCGTAGTATGCATTTTTAAAGATTTGACCCCAATGCTACTCAAAATTTTTGAAGGGAAAACATAGGCAAAGGTAACATCCTGTATGCGTACAAACCCTCTGGATTCTATTCCTAAATATCGACCACCTGTATAAGCTGGCCTGATGTATTTGTTACTTTTATTTTCAGGTGTCCACCAGTCATGATCTAACTCATTGGTATCAAATCTGGTCCTAAATGAAGTAGCATACGGGTTTGCCTTCTGATAAAAACCTCCTCCTCCAAATATGCCTGACACCATCATATACAGGCTGAAATTTTTGTAGGATACTGTGTTGGACAATCCAAGACTAAAATTCGGTTTACTAAATCCAAGAATCTTGCGGTCTTCGGCAGTTACTATATTATCCCCATCCAAATCGCGAAACATGGGGTCTCCTGCCTCCCCTCCATTGTTGCTTAGATACTCTGTATCTGTTTCCTGTACCACGCCTGTATATTCATACCCATATATGGCCCCTAAGGATTCACCAATAAAAAGGTTGTTTGCAATGTCATCGTCTTCTTTTCCATCTCCGTCTATGTCGTCACCATATATTGACGCTACCGTATTGCGATTTCTCCAGAAACCAAGATTGCTTGACCAATACAAATCTTCCTTATCGATGAGGTTGGTCTTCAGGTTGATCTCCAATCCAGTGTTGTCAACCTGCCCTAAACTTGATATAATGCTCTCGAATCCAGTCATGATGGGTATTTGGCGGGAAAATATCTGGTCGGTGGTCTTGGAGAAATAAAAATCCACATCAAGGAAAACTTTGTTACCGAACCAGGCAGATTGAAATCCTCCGTTCAAGGATGTCGTTTTCTCCCAACCAAGGTCTGGGCTGGACAAAGTTGATTGCTGTATTCCGTATAATAGCGTAGAAGGATCATCTCCAAACTCGTAGGGTATGTTCCCACTTTGCCCACTATTTACTATTGAAAGCGTCCCATAAGGACTTACACCCTGGTTACCGTTTACACCGTAGGAAACATTGAATTTTAGGTAATCAATAAGATCATTACCTTTTAGAAAATCCTCTTCGGAGGCGGTCCAAGCTACTCCAATTGATGAAAAATCACCCCATTTTCTATCTGCTCCAAATACAGAAGCCCCATCCTTACGGTAGGAAGCATTGAGATGGTACTTTTGATTAAATGCATATCCTACACGAGCCAAATAGCCGATATTCGCCCTTTCTACAATATCCAGGGTATTGGTTTGTACTTCTGCAAATGCAAGTCCATTCACACCCAGGACAGTGTTTCCATTAGCAGCAAAATTACTTCCATTCCATCGAGTAGTTTTACTGGATGTAAAGTCCCTTGTCGCCACCAAGGTAGCATCCACATAGTGATTTCCGAATTCCTTTTTGTAGTTGATTATATTATCTACTACATAATTATAATTTCTTTGGCTCTCGTTGTAACCATTTGCCTGTGTTAAATTGGCTTGAAGCGCAGAAGCTGAATACCTGTCGAAAAAGGGTTCTGCATCTTGCTCTTTAATATAGTAGTCTTCAAAGAAGAACCTATTCTTTGTAACTAGATTTGTGTAGATGGCATAATTTAGTCTATAAGTCAATCCATCAATTTTAGGTACCTGGAACAATGCATGGCCAGAAAACCTAAAAAAATCGTCCTTATCGATATCTTCAACTGTGCCATCAGTTCCCCATAAGGCACTTTGTATCGAACTTCCTGTTGGGTATCTTTCCAGATCAGTTGCCGTATTGGAACTAGTATTAAATGGCATGCCATCATAGCGGTATGGATAGCCTATAGGAGCACTTATTAGGGCTGTACCTACATTGGCGGCCATGCCGGAATAATCATTGCTGTTGTAAGCTCCGTCTATACCAACTTCCAGCCAATCAGTCACATCGACTTTTAGCCTGGATCGCACAGAAATCCTCTCGTAATTGTCGCCTACTATCACGCCTTGCTGATCAGCATATCCACCAGAAAAGAAATAATTTACTTTATCAGATTTCCCGGAAACGGAAATCTGATGCTCCTGAATAGTACCTCTTTTTGAAACAAGATCCAACCAATCTGTATTGACCCGTTGATCATATAGTATTGTTCTTGATTGATCATCCCATATAATGTCATTAGCCGTTGCATAATTATTTTGCACGGCATATTTGTCCAGGTATCTTGGTGTTTCCATCAAGTCAGGCTTATTTTTCCAGGTGTTTACCCCAATCGAAGTACTGTACCGTATGGTAGGTTTATCCGATTTCCCTTCCTTGGTATTGATCATAATTACACCATTTGCAGAACGAGACCCAAAAGCCGCAGCAGCAGAGGCATCCTTCAACACGGAAACATTGGCTATGTCTGCGGGATTGATATCCGATACACTGCCCAGAAAAATTACACCATCCAACACGATCAAGGGATCATTGGACCCGTTGATTGAATTTTGTCCCCTTACCAAAATATCTGGGGTTTCCCCCACAGCATTTTGAGCACCAATGTTCACACCGGTAATACCACCTCTTAGTGACTGTAATATGTTGGTATTGGGCAATAGGGCAAGCGGGGAATTTTCCAAATCTATCCGGGCCACAGAGCCTGTGATATTTTTGAGTTTCGCCGTACCATAACCTACTACGACCACCTCATCCAAACCAGCCGCATCCTCCGCCAAGGTAATGGAAATAGTAGTTTGACCATTGACTGCAATTTCTTTGGTACTAAATCCTAAATACGAAATTACCAATATTGCATTTTCATTGGAAACGGTTATTGAAAAATTACCGTCAAAATCGGATTGTGTTCCATTGGTAGTTCCCTTTTCCAGAATATTTGCTCCAGGCAATAGGGTTCCGTTTTCATCTGTTATTGTTCCGGTTATTGTATGATCCTGGGATTGCTCTATGATAGCCTCCATGGGAACTTCCCTTATAGGAGCTTTTTTTTGACTTTTTCTTAAGATAATATGTTTCCCGCGGACTTTGTAAGCCGTATTCGTGTTCTCAAACAAACTCGCCAGCACCTTTTCTATCTGTTCCTTTTCTACTTTTAAGGACATTTTTCGATCTAGGTCGACATGTCTGATCTTATAGATAAACCGAAAATCTGTAGCAGATTCAATGTCATCTATAATGTCCACAATTGTGGCATTCTCGACATCCAAGGTAATCTTGGTCTTTTGGGCATAACTGTCATTGGCGTGCAACCCGAATAAGGTCGTAATCAATAACAGTGTTGTCAGTTTCATTTTCAGGTCAAATTTCAATAAAGGTCTCCCCCACCTCCATCGGTTCAATAGTTTTTTCATATTTTTGAATGTTTAAATGTGATTGGTAAATAGTTGCCGATCACCTTATACTACCGAAAAATGTTAGCGCATTTTTCGGTTTTTTTTACCAAAGTGCCGGAGTTCGAAATTTTGTTTTACATCATAGTTGTTTCCGTTTTTTTTGGTTATACTTAGTTAATAAAAAGTTTTATTGAATGATTACCCTATTGTTTTTTATTGTATAATCAATTTCGTGGGTGTCATTGAAGAAGCTCAGCACCTCTTCGATTTTCACATTATTAAAACTTGCATTGAAAACTTCGTTACCCAATTCTGTGTTGGTATTTTCGATTTCTACGTTATAATGTCGTTCCAACTTTGTTAGGATATTGTCAAAAGTTAAGTTCCTGTACACCAAATGTCCTTGCATCCATGAAATATGGAGTTCGGTATTAACCTGACCTACACTTATATTTTTAGATGAATACTCAAAAGATCCTTTTTCGCCTGGCATCAACTTGGTGATATTATCCGCCGATTCTTCATTGGAATTCAAAACAACGGCACCCTCAATCAAAACAACATCAATGTTGGTATCCTCGTGATAGGCTGATATATTAAACTCAGTTCCAAGAACTTTTACGTCCAATTCATCCATATTAACAATAAATGGGTTTGATTTCTTCCTAGAAACATCAAAATAAGCCTCTCCCATAAGATATACCTGTCTTGGCCCCTCACTTAAAAAGTTTACCGGATATTTTAATGAACTACCTGCATTCAGGTATACAAGGGTTCCATCTGAAAGTTCTAACTGAAATTGTTGTCCGTTAGGTGTTTTCAGGGTATTATACACTAAATCTGTGGCTTGGGTTATTTCAGAATAGGTTATCTGATTTTGTTTTTGATTTCCTATAATGTTCCCTTCCGCGTCCTTTACTTCTTTAGTTTTGGAAACATCAATCGTCTTTATGCTGCCATTTTCCATTTCTAGGGTTGTGGGTTCTTCTTTGGGCACAATAGTAGAAGCACTTTGGGTCCAGAAAAACCCTTGCTGATATAAAAATCCAATACCAAAAAACAATACAGCTGCCGCCGCGTATTTTGTCCAATTTGGAAACAGCCGTCTAACGGGTCTCTCGTCACGCTCGATATGGCTAAGAACTTTTTTATAAGCAACATCGACATCATTTTTTAGGGTCGCTAGGTTCAGGTCGTGGTAGTCCTGAACATAAGATTCCAGTACAGATTGGTTTTTAGGGTCATTCAACCAACTCTGAAGCTCAACAAGCTCCGTTTCTGTAATTGTTCCTACAAGAAGCTTGGAAATTTTACTTTTCATTTTTTACTTGTTTTTTGATATTGTAATCCCCCTTTTTGAACTAACTTTAATTGCACACTATATAACCTATGCTATAAAAATTCATAAAACCCTTAAAAAAAGCTTAATTATTTTCTATATTCTCATTTTTATGAATGTTCTTTAATGGATTTATAACTGAACTACATGAACGATTTTGAAGCGGTCAAAGCTTTGAAGATAGGAGATAAGCAAGCCTTCAAGTATCTTTTTGAGAAGTATTATGACCGTCTTGTGGCCTATATTACGACTTATACGCACGATAAGGTGCAGTCAGAGGATATTGTTCAGCAAACATTTATCAATTTTTGGGCCGATAGGCAAAAGTTAGACGGAAACAAATCCCCAAAGGCCTATATGTACGCGATTGCGCACAATCGTTATGTCGACACCCTTAAAAAGGCAAAAAAACGGGAAAAGCTTTTGGATCAAATTTGGGAACGCGCACTGCGAGATCGAATTCAGGAGGACACGGACGTTTTGGGGAAACGGATTCAAAAAATGAAACAGATTATCGAATCCCTTCCTCCAAAATGCAAAGAAATTATTCAGATGAACAAAATACAAGGAATCAAATACAAAGAAATTGCCAAGCAGATGGGTATCTCAATCAAAACCGTAGAATCACAAATGCGCATCGCCTTCACAAAAATTCGAGAAGCTTTTAAAGATGATAAGCCTCTATTGTTCCTTTTGTTCAGAAAGTTTCGTTGAATAATACGATTGGTGATTGATTCGGATTTTCTATTTAAAAAGTTTAGGAGATGGCCCTTAAAATGACTTTATTTTGGGACTGTGCCTAAGTGGAATTCTGTTAATATTGCCATTTTATGACTGCATGTGGGCAGATTGTTGCGATTCTCTACGATACGCTTTTTGGCTAATGGTACTTAAATGTAAACTTTACCTGGTTTTGATGAAGCCGAGTTTTCCTAGTAATTGTTTAGTTCCTTAAAAGGAACGTTTAATGGGACGCCGCCCGATTTCTTATCTCGTACTTTTTAACGGCCGGTTTTTGGGACATGATTTCCCTTAGGGATAACTACTAAGAAGAGTTGCTCTTATCCGGAAATATTTTAGGGGGTATCAGTATATTTGTAACTGATATAACGAGTTCGAGTCAATTCACCTGCGGTGAACTTTAATCCCTTCGTGCCACGCACTCCCGGTCTTAAAGTAAATCGACTCGAACTACAGCGCTAAACCAAATTACAACTGCCGCCTAAAACATTATATATCACCGCAGATGGGCATCGAGCCCTAACTGACAAGAACGGCCACTAAAAGTAATTTGGCACTGCAATTTATACTCCCAATACCGCGAAATCGACAAGATACGGACGCTGCGCAGCCTTCTTGGCAACCTATCGTCGGGAACCCAGAACATAAGTACAAGTCAGTTTTCCCAACGATAGTTGTTCGATTTCACTATATTTCCGTAGAAATCACAGCACTACGTTTTGCGCTGTAGATGGAGAACATTCGGCGAAAAGACCGACCCAATTCGCTACGTTGTCCGCTATCGCTTCCAACTCCCACCCATTGGGAAATGTTCCCCATCATAGGACTACACCAAATCCCTTGTAGCAATAGGATAAGAGACCTATTCGCCAACATCGTCCTTTTACCACACATCGAGTGAAAACGTCCACCATCTTCGGCTACAAGTAATTCGGCCAAGCTCTATCGTATTTTTTTGCTTTTGTGTACCTTCGCAACACTAAAAAAATCCAGAGCTTAACTACGTGTAGCCCTGTGTTAGTGGCAAGCAGAACAAAACTGTAACAATCATCAAAATATTGAATCTTTAAAAATGAATACTAATACACTTATTATGCGATTAGCAATTGTATTAATCTTCGTGCTTTTTCAGGCTAATGTAATTAATGGACAAACTTCATTAAATGAAATTGACCTAAACAACGGAAAATACAAAGTAGGATTTCGACACTACACTACTTCTGATAGCACAAGAACTTACAGCAGAATCTATGATTACAGCAACAAAAAAATTACAAGACCAATTCCAGTTAGTATATGGTATCCTTCCGAACAAAACATAGGCTATAAAAAACCAGTGAAGATTTTGGATTACTTTGAAATCTTGAAAGAAGAAGAGGAATGGGAATATCTTCCAAACGAACAAATTTTAAATTGGTTTTATTACCCCAATACGTCTGCAAATCAAAATCATCTCAAAGAGCAAACAAAAGCGTACTCTGAAATTGAATTTGCTAATGGTAAATTCCCTATCATAGTTTACACACCAAGCTTCCAAGCTACATCAATAGAGAACTTTGCGCTTTGTGAATATTTAGCTAGTCACGGATACATTGTTATATCAAGCCCAAGTCGAGGAACAGAAACACGTTGGTTTAGCAATAACAATGCAAAAGAAATGGAGACTCAAGCCAGAGATGTGGAGTTTTTGATAAAAGAGGTTGGAAAATTTCCGATGGCCAACTATAACAAAATTGCAATTATGGGTTTCAGTTTTGGTGGTTTATCAAACGTGATTGCCCAGAATCGAAATGAAAAAGTAAAGGCGATTGTCAGTCTTGACGGGACAGAAAGATATCAATACGCGCTACTAAAAGAATCCCCTTTCTTCGATATTGAAAAAATGAAAGTTCCATACCTTCATATGGCACAGAAAGATATTCCTGAAAAAGTTCTCAAAGAAGACAACATAAAAGCTGAACTCAATACGAAATTTGAACTGTATGACAGTATACCTAAAAGCAAAGCTTACCGATTTAAATTCCATAACTTAACACATTCCTATTTCAGCACTTTAGGAATTCTATTCGCAAATAGGGATAAAAGACAGGACAAAAGCGATTCTGAAATAATGGAATCCTACAAATGGGCTTCGACTTATACCTTGAATTTTTTAAATGCATTTTTAGAAAATGACAATAAAGCATTAAAATTCATTGAAAATAAGCCATCTGATAATGGAGTAAGAAATGGCTTGATAACTCAAAGAACCAAACAACCAGAAAGTGCCACGTTCACTTTTCGCGATTTTAATGATTTAGCATCAAACCAGAACTATCAGAGCCTTTCCCAGTTATATGATTCGACTGCAAAAAAACATCCTTCATTTAAAATTCCTGAAGGCAATCTAAACACGCTTGGTCTGCAACTTGTTTTCAACCCGAATACTTCAGAACAAGGAGTAAATATTTTTTTATTGGCAACAAAACTTTATCCAAATTCCGCAAATCTTTTTGATAGCTTGGCTGAGGGATATCTATTTGTTGGTAGTAAAGACAAGGCGATTGAAAATTTTAAAAAATCATTGGAATTGAATTCGCAAAATCAAAATGCGATTGATAGATTAAAACAACTAAAAGAATAAAGCCAGCCACTAACAATGGTAACCGTTGTAAAGCGTTTTCTATTTTAAGGATTGATTATATAAAAGAAGTAACTTGACTATTCGTAATAGTAATATATTCATTCAATAAATCTTTCATCATTTTATTTTGCAGGTTTTTACCGCCACTTATGAGTTCGCAAACGTGAATGCGGTCTTTTTCCGAAATTTCTCTATGTGTTAAACTCCAAGCTGACATCTGAATAATAATAGGTAATAGGTCAATTCCCGTTTTAGTAAGTGTATAAACGTTTTTTTGCTTGTGTTGGCTGTCTTTTGTTTTGATGATAATACCAGAAGTTTCTAATTTATTTAACCTGTCGGTAAGAATATTACTGGCTATTTTCTCGTCAGAGTTTCGTAAGTCATTAAAATAACGTTTTCCTACAAACATCATATCTCTAATAATTAATAAAGTCCACTTGTCACCAAATATTTCAAGGTATTGATTTACAGGGCAAAGAGATTTTTTTTCTTTCATCTATATAAATTATTTCAAAACCAGTTGTGAAATGCAATTAGTTTAATATATTTGTCGAGTTGTTTTTTGCAACTGGTCAAAAATACATTAAAATTATTTAAAATGAAAAAAGGATATCTCATCGAGAATTACTCGATAACCGACAAGCAGAATTACATTCCGCCAGTAAAAACCATAAACGAAGCCTTAGAAAAGTACAAGGGTAAGTTTTTGGTAGCCACTCCAAAAGCCGAAGTTTTATCAGGGACACCACGAGAGGTGACGATTGTTATTGAGTTTGAATCGGTAGAAAGTGCCAAAACCTTTTACGAATCGGAAGAGTATAAGAAATTTATAAATCTTTATGAGAAAACCACCAAAGGCTGGATTAGTCTTGCAAAAGAATATTAAACGCTAAAAAGTATAAATTATGAAGACTCAAAAAGAAAATTATAGTCAAGACATTAGTGTAAACACTACAATAGAAAAAGCCTTTGTTGCTTTAACTGAAAATATAGATTTGTGGTGGGGCAAAACCGAAAAACCCTTAACTAAAGTAGGCGATGAATTTACCGTAAGCTTTGGCGATGCCAATTGGTCGTTTCGAGTAACGGAATTTGAACCCAATACCAAACTCACTTGGGAATGCATAGGCGGAAATCCCGATTTTAATGCCGAATGGATTGGCGATACCTTGTATTGGAATATTGAAAAACAAAACGACAAAGTAAAAATTAGTCTGCTTCAAAATGGACTTACTCCCGAAATGAACTGTTACGAAATTTGCAATAGAGGCTGGAATCATTATATCACAAAAAGTTTGCAGGCGTATTTAGAAACTGGCGTAGGGATATTGGCGTTTGAGGGATAAAAATAAATTGCCCATTACAGAGGATATAGCCAAAGTAATAGTCTTAACATCTTCTGATTCAGTAAGTTATATGACAGGAGCTATTATTAATCAATCTGTAGGTCATGTTTTAGAATAATAAATTTGAATTAAAAGACAAAAAATCACGCTGTCCATTTAAAAGATAGTGTGATTTTTTTTACTAGACACAATTGATATTTGTACGTGTTTTGGGTAATGCTTTACAAC
>JAJRQS010000202.1 GCA_024280135.1 Bacteroidota bacterium
ATAAACGCGACGAAGGAGCACATAAACGCGACCGCAGGGAGCATATAAACGCGACGAAGGAGCACATAAACGCGACCGCAGGGAGCATATAAACGCGACGAAGGAGCACATAAACACGACCAAAGGAAGCATATAAACGCGACGAAGGAGCACATAAACGCGACCGCAGGAAGCATATAAACGCGACGAAGGAGCACATAAACGCGACCGCAGGGAGCATATAAACGCGACGAAGGAGCACATAAACGCGACCGCAGGGAGCATATAAACGCGACGAAGGAGCACATACACGCGACCGCAGGGAGCATATAAACGCGACGAAGGAGCACATAAACGCGACCGCAGGGAGCATATAAACGCGACGAAGGAGCATATAAACGCGACCGCAGGAAGCAGCAGCAATCTTACTTATTAGCAAGCTGTCCACAAGCGGCATCTATATCCCCTCCACGGCTACGCCTTACGGTAACTAAGACTCCTTTTTTAGTCAAATGTGCCGTAAATCTATCGGTCTTTTTGTGATCAACCTTATCAAACATACCATCACCGATTGGATTGTATTCAATGATGTTTACTTTGACCCTAAAGTCTCTACAAAAAGCGGCTAAATTATTAGCATCTTCGATTGTATCATTCACATTATTCAGCAGGATGTACTCAAAAGTTAAATTGCCTTTTCCCGTTTGTGCATAATACTTCAAAGCCGACATGAGTACTTTTAAATTATTCGATTCATTGATGGGCATTATTTTGTCTCGCTTGACGTCATCAGCTGCATGAAGCGAAAGTGCCAAATTTACCTTTGGGCTATCATCGGCAATACGTCGAATCATTTTGGCAATACCCGCAGTAGATATAGTCAATCTTCTTGGCGACATATTTTGCCCATCTTCCGAAGAAATGATTTCAATACTACGCAATACATTTTTATAATTGAGTAAGGGTTCTCCCATACCCATATAGACGATATTAGTAATAGGGTGATCATATTTTTCTTCACAAAGCCGATTGACTAAGATTAGTTGATCTACGATTTCACCAGCATTCAAATTCCGCTTCATCTTCATCTTACCCGTTGCACAAAACGAACAAGACAAACTACATCCTACTTGCGTAGAAACACACAAAGTAAAACGATTATCTTTTTTTACGGGAATTAAAACGGACTCTACTAAATGGTCATCGTGTAGTTTAAAACGGATCTTAATCGTCCCATCTAGGCTGTGTTGCGCCATGTCTTGGGTTATCTGTGGAATGATAAAATTAGCTGATAACCAAGCCCTTAGGTCTTTCGACAAGTTGGTCATCTCCTCAAAGCCCCCTACTCCATGCTGCCAAAGCCACTGATAGATCTGCTTAGCTCTAAAGGCTTGTTGCCCATGCTCTTTGAGCTTACTTTTCAGTTCTTCCAAGGTAAGCAGACGTATATTATTCTTTTCAGGCAACTTATTAAGTTTAATTTTTGGGTTTATTTTTTTCTTTCAGTAATGTAGAAAACCAGTTTTTCCAAGGCGTCACGAGATTCAGAATTTGGGAAGGTATTTAAAATACTTAGCGCCTCTTCTTTATATTCATTCATCTTCTCTCTTGCATAGACAAGCCCTCCTTTTTCTCTTACAAAGTAAATTACTTCCTGTACTTTTTTCTTATTTTCACTGTGGTTCTTGATGATATTAATGATTCTTCTTTTCTCTTGTCTAGTACTATTATTCAAAGAATAAATCAACGGCAATGTCATCTTTTTTTCTTTAATATCAATCCCTCTTGGTTTTCCAACATCTGCATCCCCATAATCAAATAAGTCATCTTTGATTTGAAAAGCGATACCGATTTTTTCTCCAAAATCTCTCATACGTGCCACCCAATCTGAATTTTCGGCAGTCGAAGCCGCACCTGCTCCGCAAGCAGCAGAAATAAGAGAAGCCGTCTTCATTCGGATAATTTCATAATATACCGCCTCGTCTATATCCAGTTTTCGAGCTTTTTCTATTTGTAACAATTCCCCTTCACTCATATCCCTCACTGCTTTGGAAATAATTTGCAATAGTTCGTATTCTCGGTTATCCAAAGCCAACAATAGTCCTTTCGACAAAAAGTAATCCCCTACGAGTACCGCAATCTTATTTTTCCAGATAGCATTTACAGAGAAAAAGCCCCTTCTTTCATCCGCATCATCGACTACGTCATCATGTACTAAGGTTGCCGTATGTAATAATTCCACAAAAGAAGCAGCTCTGTAGGTAGAATCATTGATAGTACCACAAATTTTTGCCGTAAGGAAGACTAGTACAGGTCGTACCTGCTTTCCTTTTCGCTGTACGATGTAATAGGTAATCTTATCCAAGAGGGCGACTTTACTACGCATATCCTCTTTGAATCGCAATTCAAATTGCTTCAATTCGGCTTCCACCGGTTTTTTGATATCTTTGATTCCTCTCTTCATTGTAAACGAAAAACGAAGGTAGGATTTTTTATGCAACTTGTTAGGCACATAAGCCTTCATTAGTACTTATTTTGGTCATTTTTTCGTAAGTTTGCCTATTCTAGCAAAGCGGGAATAAAAAAACATGCGATGAAAAGGATTTTTAAGATTTTAGGAATATTGATTGTGCTGATACTATTTGTAGCCTTAGGGCTTTGGTTTTATCTAAAGAGTACCGCTCCCAAGTACAAAGGCACGATAGATTTGGCGGATATTACGGCTCCCGTAGAGGTTAGTTTTGATGGCTATGGCATTCCGCATATTTATGCAAAAAACGCAAAGGATGCCTTTCATGCACTCGGCTATGTACATGCACAGGATAGATTATTTCAGATGGAGATGATACGTCGCTTAGTCTCAGGGCAATTATCTGAGTTGGTGGGTCCAAATGCTTTAAAAACAGATAAATTATTTTTAAACCTTCGGCTACGAGACGCTGCCCAACGCGCCGCTGACAAATGGTTTTCAAATACAAATGACCCTGTGGTCATCGAGGCTAATGCCTATTTGCAAGGCATTAATGATTTTATAGATCAAGGCAAGATGCCCATTGAGTTTAGGTTATTAAAAATACCAAAACGTCATTTTAAACCTGTGGACATTTATTTGACACTCGAATATATGACCTTAGGCTTTACGGCGGCATTGAAAGAAGAGCCTGTATTGACAAAGATTTATCAAGAATTGGGAGCGGATTATATTAAAAATTGGGACACCGGTACAAGCAATATGTTTCAGGATTCTGTAACGCTTTCGCAAATTGAAGATTTATCTTTCTTTGCACCGATGGAAGCATTGGAAGAAATGGCTATGCCACTCTGGGAAGGTAGTAATGGATGGGTGCTTTCGCCCAAAAGATCTAAGTCTGGCAAAGTGCTTTTTGCCAATGACACCCATATTGGATTTTCTCAACCATCCGTATGGTATGAGGCACACATGGAATATCCAGGATTTAGTTTTTATGGAAATTATTTGGCAGGAGTTCCATTTCCCATCATTGGACATAGTCGTGAAATAGCCTATGGTCTGACTATTTTCCCAATGGACAATATGGATTTATACAAAGAAAAAATCAATCCAGAAAACCCTTTGCAGGTATGGGAAAATGACCATTGGGCTACGATAAAGACTGTCCAAGAAATCATCAATATAAAAGGGGATGACGGAATCTATCAAGATACTTTTTGGGTTAATATCACTAGACATGGCCCTATCATCAAAGAGGCTAATGACTATGTGGCAAACGAAGTAAAAGTGCCTGTCTCATTGAAATGGGGGGCCTTAGAATTTGAAACTCGGTTTTTGCATTGTTCCAGAAACTTTACGCATGCAACCACGATGGAAGAGGCCAAAACAGTAGCTAGTGAACTCGACATTTTAGGGCTAAACGTCCTGTATGGTGATGCTACTGGAAACATCGCCAAGTGGAGTACGGGCAAAATCCCAATTCGTCCCGCACATGTCAATTCTAAATTAATATTAGATGGTGCCAGCGGCAAAGATGAATGGTTGGGCTACTATGATTTTTCAAAAAATCCTAAAGTTGAAAATCCTGAAATTGGTTTTGTGGCTTCTTCAAATGAAGCTCCTCCTGTTATCAATGGAACATTCATCACTGGCTATTATCCGGCGGAAGGACGTAAGCCGAGATTATTAAAACGCCTTGCGGAAAAAGAAAAATGGTCATTGGAAGCATTCAAAACCATTCAATTAGATAATCAATCGGATGTCCATAAAAGCATTGCGCAAGCCATCATCAAGGCCGTTCCGGAAAAGGAGGACAATGTAATATTAAAAATATTAAAAGATTGGGATGGAAGCTATCAATTAGAAGATGCGGCTCCGACAGTTTTTACCAAATTGGCTTTTGAAATCATGGAAACATCAATGATAGATGAATTAGGGCAAGCCTCTTTTGATGCTTTAAGTGGGGTCTATTTATTTAAAAATAATTACCAATGGATGATCCCTGATGCACAAAGTCCTTGGTGGGATGATGTACGAACTAAAGACATCAAAGAAAGCCAAAAGGATATTTTTGCGCAAGCGATAGATCGAACTGAAAAAGAACTCAAAACTCAATTTGGGGACAATCCAAGAGATTGGAAATGGAGGAAAGTACATCAAGTGACGCACATACATCCGATTGGGCGTAAGCCGTCGATGGCAAAATATTTCAATGTGGGGCCTTTTCCAATAGCAGGGAGCAATGGAACCTTGAACAAACTCGGATTTACACCCAATAGTACTGGAAAATATGAAGTATTAAACGGTCCCGCCTTAAGAATCTTATTAGATTTTGCCGATGTGGAGCATAGTGAATCCATCAATCCTACAGGTCAATCTGGCAATGTTTTTAGCCCTCACTACCAGGATCAAGCACAAAAATATGTCGATGGCGTCTATCGAAAGCAATTGATGAACCCAATAGAAATACGAGCTAACGGGTCAAAACTAACCATAAAGTAACTTTTTTACGAGGCTAAGAAAATTAATATTTGTTTTTTATGCATTTATTTAAAACGCATGCTTATCTTTGTGAACCGCAACTGATTAAGTATAGGTAGTATTCCTATTTGTACAATCCCTTTTACGTATCAAACTGCCAAAACTATTAACCTGGAACACATGAGTGACACTACCACCAATTCTACTACGATTTCTACCGTCGTACCTGCTGTACCCCAAGTAACCCCTAAAACCACCATCAATGCGATTATCCTAGAGGATGAACCTAATAACATGGAGTTACTAACCACTTTATTAGGAAAGCATTGTAGCCACGTGAACATTACAGGCACGGGTGTGTCTGTGGCCGATGGAGTCAAATTAGTGAATGATCCCAATGTGGCCATTGATGTTTGTTTTTTAGACATCAGGTTGAAAGATGGTTTAGCTTTTGAGATGTTCAAATATTTGAATGAAGTTACTTTTGATGTCATTTTTGTAACGGCTTATGATGAGTACTTCCAACAAGCTTGTGGATACTACAGCATTGGATACATTGTCAAACCGTTGTCTAGCGAAGATTTAATTAAAGCTGTAAACAAAGTCAGAACCTATCGATCAACGACCGAAATGGCAGCCCAAAAGACCGGACTCGATGAATTACTTAAGCAATTGAGTAGTAAGGACACAAGCGGACGATTTCCGATTCCGACTTCAAAAGGCTATTCTTTAGTTGAATTGGAGGATATTATTCGGCTTGAGGGTTTTGACAATTACACCAAAATCTATACAAATAATGAGACATTGATGACTTCTAGAACCATCAAAATGTTTGAAAAAGTCCTAGAACCATTGAGGTTTCATCGTATCCATAAGCAACACATCATCAACCTCAACAACATGAAGCAATATCTAAAAACAGATAGTTATGTGGAAATGGCTGATGGTTCCAAACTACCTGTCGCAAAAAGACGAAAAACTTCTTTTTTGAAAATTCTAAAGGCTAGCCCTTTCTGCTAAGAGCGCTATATTTAGTTGAGTGCTACTATGTTTAATCACAGAGAAGAACCATTCTAATCTATACCGCCATTCATGTACCCTAAAAAAGGTAGTTTTTTGAAAAATAACATGACAAAAACTTGTAATTTGTTTTTTGACCGCCTACCTTTGTAACTCGCAAGAGCGGAAAACATTCCAATCCCAACATATTTTACCCAAAGATTACTTCTTCTCAAAGAAGGAAACCAATTCATTTTGGTGAGCCCCCATTGTTTGGTGGGGTCATTCTAATACCGATTCCAAAGGCAACCTCCCAAAGGTTGTCTTTTTTTATTAAAGTGAACGATATGGGCGGTTTTAAAGAATCGTCCTTTGAACTTGGACTCCCCATCCCCAAATTTGCTGTAACCTTTTGGTACAGAATAGCTTTGAAAATTTGGCCTGCCTGCTGCAGGCAGGCACATGTACGACGTGTGCTATCGTATGCTACCACAAAAACAATTTAATCACTACGCCTACAACGACAACAACCAACAACCGATATGCCCATACATTTGCGAAAGCATATCTACTTCCAAAATAGCCTCCTGCCCAACCTCCCGCTCCTTGCCCAATGGCTATCAAACCTCCTATTTTCCAGTCAACCAACCCTTTCCAAGCGAAAACGGATAAGGCAATTGTCGTTAATACGGCCACTACAAATATTTTTAATGCATTGGCTTCCATCAATTCAAACTTAGCCCCCAAAACCATCGCAGCTAAAAAGAAAACACCCATCCCCATCTGAATAAAACCAGAATACACCCCTAAAAGTAAAAAAGCTGGAATCACTATCCATGGGCTGCCTTGCTTGACATCACCCGTTTGATTCGTTAGCCATCGTTGAGGTTTAACCAAAACAACTAATAACATAATGACCATTAAAAACTTAAAAACAATGATAAATTCAGCGCTACTCACTATCGTTGCCAAATAAATGCCTCCTAAGGCACCCACAATCAGAGGGCCTAGATAGGGCAATCCATTTTTAATATTAAGTTTACCATGTTTATAAAAAGTAGCGGTTCCGATATACGTTTGCGCAAGCACCCCTACCCGATTCGTTGCATTGGCTATGTTACCGGGCAACCCCATCAACTCTGTCAAGATACTCAACGTAATAATAGAGCCACTCCCCGCCAACATATTGATCACACCCGCCACAAAACCACCGAAAATCGCCAATAGATATAGCACTATTCTTTCTCCTTGATTGTCTGGCAAAGTTCAATTAAAACGGAATTGGCCGATTTGGGATGGACAAAACAGATGAGCTTGTTATCTGCACCTTTTTTGGGTTTATCATTTAAGATCCTAAATCCTTTTTTGCGCAAGCGATCCATCTCTTGGTAAATGTCCTCCACTTCAAAGGCGATGTGGTGCATTCCTTCTCCACGTTTTTCGATGTGCTTATGGATGGCGCTTTGTTTTGATATGGGAAAAAGCAATTCAATTTTGGTCTCTCCCACTTGAAAAAAGGAAGTCATCACCTGCTCACTCTTGACTTCTTCCTGTTTGTAAGGTGCCACACCTAGAAGGATTTCATATAATTCATTTGCAGCTACTAGATCCTTGACGGCTATACCAATGTGTTCTACTCTTTTCATAGCTTAATAACACAAAATCCGATTATTGGTTTACTTCGGCTGATAGCCACGATTATTCTATTCGATTTTATTTTTCTAAAGATTTAATTTTCTCAATAACTAGCATTTAAAAACAACGTAATACTCTATAAATGAGTAGATTATGAAATTATTTATTTTTTGACCACTCTACAAACAGCTATTTTTGTGTTACTGCATTGTTCAAAAACCAATATCTTTACACTTCACATAAAAAACAACATAATGCAACAAATTAAAACCCTTTCCACACTAGTCTTACTGGTGTTTTTCGCCCAACTAACCTGGGCACAGACTTGTCCTTCTGAAGTGCTCCATCTTAAGAGCCAGGCAGATATAGACAACTTTTCAACGGTTTACCCTAATTGCACAGCCCTACCAAATGGATTGGTCATTGGAACGCAAGATTATGAACCACCCAGTGACATTACAAACCTTAATGGATTGAGTCAACTTACTGAAGTTGGAAGTTATTTTATAATCAACAGAACTCAATTAACGAATCTAGTTGGGTTATCAAATTTGACTAATGTAATACTTTTGGATATTAGTCATAATTCGCAATTGACAAGCTTCACAGGCTTATCAAGCTTACATACTATTGCGCATAACTTCAACATCTATCGCAATGACAAATTGACGAATTTTGCGGGATTAGAAGCGCTGCAAACCATTCAAGGTAGTTTAGTTATTGGATTAACGAATGGGGGTAATGCTACATTACAGAACCTTGAGGGATTATCCTCCTTAACCAACATAAATGGATTTATCAGTATATTACACAATCCCGAATTAACAAACCTATCGGGTATCTCTAGCCTCACGAGCGTACAAGGTATAAAAATCTGGGGTAATGACAAATTATCAGATATATCTGGACTGCAAAATATTGATTATCAGAATTTGGTAGAGCTATCAATCATCACGAATCCAATTTTAGCAACTTGTAACATCGCTCCATTCTGTAGTTACTTGGAGAATACAGGAGCGTCGGTTAGTATTTCCTCTAATATGGAAGGTTGTAATAGTGTAGGTGAAGTTACATTGGCTTGCAACCCCGCTTTAAACCTTGTTCTAACGTGCCCTGATCCAATTAATATTGCTGTTCCTACTGGAGCAACAGAGGTGACTGTCAATTGGGACGAGCCTGCAGCGACATCCAATTGTGCTTCTGGAACTATCACTCTAAGTTCTAATATTGCTTCTGGAACATCGTTAGGAATAGGTCAATATACGGTTACCTATCAAGCAGTGGATAATTGTTCTAATACAGAGTCATGTTCTTTTCTAGTAACTGTAGGAGCAACTCCTGCTGATTATGAAATTAATATTACCAATTGCCCGACAGCTTTTCCAAATTCGGGAGTAGATTATATTGTAGATTTTACCTTTACGAATACAGGTGGAACACCTACCGATCCAATGTCTTTATTATTAGGGCAACCCTACACACAATTTGGAAGTCAAGAATTTACCGTAAAAGGAGGCGTGGCTATACCCTCAGTTGCTCCTGGAGAAACCTATAGCGCCAGTCATAATTTTGGCCCAGCAAATGCGATTCCAGCTGATTTTGAATTAGCTACTTGGAGTACTTTATATTCACCTTTTTTCGCTTTAAAAACAAATTTTCCTCCATATGAAAATAACGCACAAGGGACTGTTGGCATTTACTGTAAAAAGTTTAACTCAGAATTAAAAGTAGAAGTACTAGCGGATAGCTATTTGATAGATGCAGATGGCAATTTAGAATATGATATTAAGGTGTCTAACATCGGAACCGAAATGGCTGCTAACATCATGACACATGTGGCACCTACTTTGTGGAACAAAAATGTTGTTTCCGTATCGAATACCCCTCCAGGTTCTAAGGTCTGGTATTCAAAAGGAAACAAAGAAGATATGTTCTTGAACATACCTGTTTTAGCAGCAGGGTCTTCAGAGACTTTTCATGTATCCATTCATATTCAAGGGGAGATAGATCCTGTCTTTGAACCAAATGTGTACATCTATTCTAACCACCAACTCAATCAACAAACATACTATGATGTAAACAATGCAGCTTTCAGCCAAGACTCTGGGGGAGGTACTTGTTCAGCGATTGCTGGTTTTACAAAGTTAGGAGATTACAACGGGCATGGCTATTATATGTCTGATGCTAATAAACCTTGGGCGCAAGCCAAGACCCTTGCGGAAAATGCAGGTGGCTATCTAGTATCCATAAACACTCAAGCAGAAAATGATTTTGTAAAATCAAAAATTGGAAACAAACTAGTTTATATTGGTTTTAATGATGTCGCTTCTGAAGGTTCTGGGCAATGGGCTAACGGAGAACCTGTAAGCTTGGATTTGAGCTATAACAATACAAGTGCGAATGACTTTGCAGTGATGAATTTCTGGGCAGGTACTTGGCAGATGGAACAGGCAGGTCCCTGGAGAAAGTACATAATGGAGATGAGTTGTGGAAGTTCTACTTCGGATATAGATTTAACGGTTAATAATATTACTAATTTACCCGCATCTGGCACTCCTGGATCTGTTGTTAATTTTAATTTTAATCTTAACAACCTAGGTACGAGCACAGTGTCAGATTCATACATTATCGGTATGTACCTTTCTACTGATGCAACCTATAGTAGTGACGACTCATTTGTCGGACAGATACCCACAGGTGGAACACCTCCTGGCACGATTGCTAATATTCCTGCTGCTATCAGTTTGACCGGCATTTCAGATGGTTCCTATTATTTGATTGTTGTTGCGGATAAAGATAACAACGTTGCCGAATCAAATGAAAACAATAATACTATTTCTGCCCCTTTCAATGTTAGCGCTGGAAATGGCGGTGGCGGTAGTTGTGCAGACATAGCTGGATATACAAAGCTTGGTACACACAATGGACATACTTATTATATGTCTGACGGCAAAAACAATTGGGTCGGTTCAAAAGGAGCTGCCGAAGCTGCAGGTGGATACTTAGCTACTATAAATGATCAGAGTGAAAATGATTTCATCCAAAACCTTTTAAATAAGGAAATGGTCTTTATCGGCTACAATGATGCACAGACGGAAGGCTCTGGACAATGGACTAACAATGAACCTGTAACCTTAGATTTAAGCTATGCCAACTCTGGTTCTAATGACTATGCAGTGATGAATTTTTGGGCGGGTACTTGGCAGTTAACTAGTGGACAAGGCTATAGAAAGCATATATTGGAAATGGACTGCGGTACAACAACAACGCCGACTAGCTGTGGAACTATTGCTGGTTTTACTTCCTTGGGCGAACAAAACGGGCACGGATATTACATGTCTGACGACCCAACTACATGGCTACAAGCTAAGACCCTTGCGGAAAATGCAGGTGGATATTTGGCTACTATGAACGACCAGGCTGAGAATGATTTCTTAAAATCAAAACTCGATAACAACATGGTTTTCATCGGATACAACGATGGGACCACTGAAGGCACTGGTCAATGGGCTACTAATGAAGCTGTTACTTTAGATTTGAGTTATTCAAACACTCCAGAGAATGACTATGCGATCATGAATTTCTGGGCTGGAACTTGGCAATTAGTCAACCAGTACGTCGCAAAAAAATATGTGATGGAACTTAATTGCAACGCAGCTCAACCTGCACCCATTTTTATTCCAGAGGCAAATATGCAACAAGTGAATCTCTTGTCAGTATTCCCGAATCCAGCTACGGACATCGTGATGACAAGAATTCAAGTACAGGAAGATTCAGAATTGTCAATTGGCATTTTGGATGCACGTGGTCAATTACTCCTTTCGGAAAAAAGAACCTTCGCGCAAGGAGTATCAGAATACTCTTTTGACATTAGTCACTTACCTTCTGGTATCTACTTCGTTAAATTAAGTAATGGCGCTTACAAACGTTTTGTAAAAATGAATTAATCATTTATTCCAGCGTTAATAAAGCCCATCTTCTTTGAAGATGGGCTTTTTCTTTGCCGTCATGAAGAAGCATCTAAACAAGACCACAGAGGCGAGGAGCAACTCATTCCATCCCCAATTTTACTACATATACGATGCTTCTCAGCCCCAGTAAACATGACCAAAGGAAGCATAAAATCTTTGGCATTTAATTTGCAACTAGGACTATGCCCGCCGTCATGTAATACTATACACATGCAGTTTCTAAAGAATAAATATCACATAATTTATGACATTCGTATCTGGATGATCATCCTTAGTTCTTTATATCTAATATACTCTACAGTTTCGTAAAACACTAGTAATCAATACATTGCTTAAAAATTGAATCTTAAAAGACCGCATCCACAATAACAGGATAATGGTCAGAAATGAACCGTCCGTCTCGCTTTGTTCTATCCAATTGGTACTTCTTAAACTTTACTTTGTCTTTGAGTCCAAAAATATAATCAATTCGATTGGCAGGGTTTTGTTCTTTCCCGAAGCCATTAAAAGTTCCAACAGGCGCATTGCTTATCTGATAGACAGAGTAGGCATCATTCATTTGTTTTTGCAAGAACTTAATTTCTGGTTTTGTTGGCATCGCATTAAAATCACCCATTAGAATCGCAGGATCATCGTTTGCGTTTAATAATTTCATATTACTGACAATTAACGCCAGCCCTTTTTGTCTTGCCTTTTGGATTTTGTTATCCAAATGCGCATTAAAAACCCAAAATTTATTTCCTGTTTTTCTGTCTTTTAATTGTGCATAAGTACAAATCCTCAAATAAGCTGCACCCCAACCTTTAGAGACTTTACTAGGCGTCTCAGATAGCCAAAAAGTACCTTCCCTTAACAATTCATACTTCTCCTTGCGAAAAAACAAAGCAGAATACTCTTCCTCGTTTTTCGCACCATCTCGGGCAATACCCACATGCGAATAGGCTGGCAAATAATCTGCAATATATTTCACTTGTTGCGGTAAAGCTTCTTGTACACCAAAAATATCTGGATTAATTTCTTGGATTTGATCTACAAATAATTCTTTCCTGTTGGGCCAAGCATTTTTGCCATCTACTGCTACATCCAATCTAATATTATAGGTTACCAATCTATGATCATTGGCAACTTTCGGAGCAGGTAGTTTTAACAACTCAGCCATTCTTTGCGCATAACGGATGCCCATTGTGCGTTGACCTTCAGCATCGAAATGCACTTGATCACCTTTATCGTTTAAATCATCTGTCTTAATAAATGATATTAAGTCATCTTCGTCTGCCATCTCCTTTATCATCTTGTTGAATTGAATCCACAGAGGGCGATGCGTTTGAAATTTCCCAAGTTCTCCTACAACAACTGGTAGATCCGAAACATTAACTTCTTTACGAACACGTTCCATAAACGTTTGGAATTTTTTATTGTATAAAGGTATCAGATCAGGCTTTCCATCAGACTCTCCTTGATGCCAAAGCATTCCTTTAAAAGTGCCATCTTTTTCGCAGGCTTTAATTTTTGATTTTAGATTACTCCAAAGGTGTTGGTCACGATATAGGACATCGCTCAACCATTGCCCCAAAGAAGAACCACCCATCGCGCTGGGAATAATCGCAATACTTACATCATCTGGCACACTTGACAACATCGTCCGTGCAAAGCTCAGCCCAGAATCTAACCCACGGTTTCCATTGGTATGAAAATGAATAGGTTCTTTTGCATAGATCCACTCACCGTCCTTATTCATCGTTAAAATTCGTGGATGGGATAAAGTATCCGCTGGGCCAATTGTACCGGCTCCTTCCATGTTGGATTGTCCCGCTAATAGAAAAATCCAAAGTTTATCTTTTGGCGGAAGCTTCGTCACCTTCTCTTCCACTTTCGG
>JAJRQS010000203.1 GCA_024280135.1 Bacteroidota bacterium
ATAATTACACCAACTCCTCCGCAATTCGGTCTGCATCAAAATAATCAAAATCAATAGTTGTGATGGATCGAGCAGTTTTTTTAGATTCTAAACCATAGTTATAAGCCTTGTCATAATAGAGTAGGGCGTATTGAGCTGCTTTCCGATAGTCATTGGCCTGTAGCGCTTCGATGGCCAATTTATAATTCAGCCCACCTATTTTTCTTTGGATGCGCGAAAAGGCTTCAACTAATAATTTCGAATCTTTATTGACATAGATTTCGGTAAGGATATCCAAGCGGTTCTTATCGGGTATGCTGATGTTTACGATGGGTGCTTGGAGCATTTGATTCCAAAAGCCTTCGGGGATATAGACCGACCCGATTCCTCTACTTTCATTTTCGACCCAAATGGTCTGGCTTGGATCTAAAGACATGATAGCTTGGTGGAGTAAGTTTTCAAAATGTTCTGTTTTGGGTTGGGGGCTTTCTCCGATGGCTCCAAAGGAAGAACCTTTATGATTGGCTAAACCTTCGAGGTCGATTATCTGATGCCCTTTTTGTTGCATGGCTTGCAATATCAATGTCTTACCCGATCCCGTCCGACCGCTAAGTATTTTTAATTTTAACTTCCTTTCGTCAAAAGTTTTGAAAATACTTTGGCGATAGGCTTTGTATCCGCCGACTAGCACTTTTGGGCGCAAGCCAGCCGTCTCTAAGAGCCATGCCATACTCCCACTACGCATACCACCACGCCAACAATGCAGCATGATTTCCTTATTTTTGGCAAGTTTCTTGGCCTGTTTGGCAAAGTCTGCAAGCTTAGGACCAACAATCTCTAAACCCTTTTGTACAGCAGCGTCCTTGCCTTCTTGTTTATATAAAGTACCAATGATAACTCGTTCCTCATTAGAAAAAAGAGGAAAATTAAGGGCGCCAGGAATATGCCCACGCTCAAACTCAGCAGGTGTCCGAACATCCAAAAGTGGTAGCTCAGATCGTAAGTCTAATATTTGAGCGGGGGCTAATTTTTCCACAATGTTACTTCTTACGTTTAGCTTTTTTGTGATCGGCTAAGAATTTAGCAAGACCAATATCTGTCAAAGGATGATTCAGTAGTCCTAAAATGGGCTTGAGGGGACTTGTGATTACATCCGCACCCGATCTAGCTGCATCTACGATGTGGTTACTATTACGAATAGAAGCGGCCAATATCAAGGTGTCATACATCTGAATCGCATATATCTCCGCAATGTCTCGAATTAATCCAATGCCATCCCAGGTAATATCATCAATTCTTCCAATAAAAGGAGATAGATAAGTTGCACCTGCCTTTGCAGCCAAAATAGCTTGCCCTGAAGAAAAAACCAACGTGCAATTTGTCCGAATACCCATTTCGGTAAAAGTGCTAATCGCTTTGATGCCATCTTCAATCATAGGTATTTTTACAACAATATTCGGGGCTATTTTTGCGAGTTGCTTACCTTCTCTTATCATGCCTTTGTAGTCAGTAGAAATAACTTCTGCACTGACATCTCCATCCGTGATGGCACATATTTTTTCATAATGTGCTTGGATATTTTTAATGCCAGAAATGCCTTCTTTTGCCATTAAAGAAGGATTTGTCGTTACACCATCTAGAATGCCAAATGCTTTGGCTTCTTTGATCTCGGCTAAATTTGCGGTATCGATGAAAAATTTCATATTGAGTTGTTTTTATTTTTTGTAAAGTTACGATTAAGTAGGAGAAGGAAAGCATAATGAGGTTGTTAATCAATGAAATCAATTTCTATCCCATCAAACCAAAGCCTAAAAGTTCCATCGGCACTGCGGTGATGGGTCGCAAGTTTTACCCCTTTGAAACTCTGGATATCTTCCCAAGTTGTTGTTTTTGTGGCTTCTTTCTGTCCGCCTTTTCGATAAGTCCACTCCAGAATCTTATTTTTTTCCGTAAGGTATAAGTCAAAGGCATCTCCAGGGGTATAGCCGTCCTCCTTATTAAAAGCAATGGTCAAGGCTTTTGTCTTTTGTTTTTGGATAGGCGATAGAGTCTCTTGTTGGACAAAAGTCATATAACTATCTCGATTCCAGTTCAAATAATAGGGAAATAACAACCAAAAGCTATCATTGATGAATTTGGCATCTACCGCTTGCTCTTCTTTCGACAAATTTGCATTTTGGTTATAGGTAATGGTTTCATTTGGCAGGATATGCGCAACACGCTTATCATGTGGATACCATTTCCATTTTCGGTTGACCAGTTTATCTCCTTTCTTTGCATGAAAAGTAAAAGCGATTGATTTTACTTGCTTAAATTTAGAATAACCATAAGCATCAGCCACCTTACTAGGTAATGAAAGCGCTTTAGGTTTGCAACTATTAACGAAAAAAAGGAGCGGTATAAAGAATAGGAATGGTCGCATAGTCAATTTTGGGGTAAAGATAGGGTTTTATTTGCGTACTAAAACATTGACCAAACCCCATAAAAGCCCTAACTTTAGCCCATAAAGCCAAATATATGTCCACAACCACACCACCTATCCTTTGGAAGCCTTCTAAGCAATTTAAGCAGCACAGCCGCATGAATAAGTTCATGAATTGGTTGCGTCGATATCATCGATTAGATTTTCAGTCTTATGATGCACTTTGGCAATGGTCGGTCGATGAGCCAGAATTCTTCTGGGATTTAATTTGGAAGTATTTTAAAGTAAAATCTTATACGCCTTTTACTCGAATCCTAGAGTATAAAAAATTGCCCGATGTTGATTGGTTTGATGGGGCTACTTTGAATTATGCCGAGCATGTTTTTAGGAATAAAACAGACAAGCATCCTGCGCTTGTCTTTCAATCTGAAAAACAAAAATTAACAGAAATTTCTTGGGATAAGTTAGAACAAAAAGTGGCAGCACTCAGACAATTCTTAATGGAAAGTGGCGTGGAGAAGGGAGATAGAGTAGTAGCTTTTTTGCCTAATATTCCTGAAGCGACCATTGGTTTGTTAGCCACGATGTCCATAGGGGCGGTCTGGTCTAGCTGTTCTCCAGATTTTGGTGTGGGTAGTGTATTGGAGCGATTTGGGCAGATTGAGCCAAAGGTCTTACTGGCTGTCGATGGTTATCAGTATGGAGGAAAGGGCTATGATAAGATGGATGTAGTGGCAGACATAGTGAAACAGATTCCGTCTTTGGAACAGGTAGTCTTGATCCCGTACCTAGATGAGCACAAAAGTATTCATAATATTAAAAAAGGTATTTTGTGGGTAGATGCCCTTGCGGGAAAAAATGAACCATTGGCTTTTTTACCCGTGCCTTTTGAGCATCCGCTTTGGGTGTTGTATTCGTCTGGTACGACGGGTGCACCCAAAGCCATTACGCATTCACATGGAGGAAGTTTACTAGAGCATTTAAAATATTTAGCGTTACACAATGACGTGCATCCAGGAGAACGATTTTTTTGGTTTGCGACGACGGGTTGGATGATGTGGAATTTTGTGCAAGCGTCCATGTTGGTTGGAGGAGTGGCAGTCTTGTATGATGGAAGTCCGGGCTATCCAAATCTGAATGTACTTTGGAGGATGGCAGAAGCGGCACCCATTCATCATTTTGGAACAAGTGCACCTTTTTTGATGGCTTGTCGGAGCAAAGGCCTTTCGCCTAAAAAAGAGTTTAATCTATCTTATTTACGGGGAATTGGTTCAACAGGTTCACCGCTTCCATCTGAAGGTTTTGACTATGTATATCAAGAGATTAAGCGTACAGTTTGGTTGACTTCAATGAGTGGGGGGACTGATGTTTGTACGGCTTTTGTGGGGGGCAACCCACTGTTACCCGTCTATCAAGGGGAGATTCAATGCCGAACTTTGGGCTGTGCTTTATATGCTTATGATGAAAATGGAAAAGCCTTGCATAATGAAGTTGGAGAAATGGTGATTACCCAACCGATGCCTTCGATGCCCGTCTTTTTTTGGAATGATCCAGGCAAAAAACGATATCGTTCAAGTTATTATGAAATGTATCCAGAGATTTGGCGGCATGGAGATTGGACATTGATTACCGAAAGAAATTCTGTCGTGATTTTGGGTCGATCAGATGCTACTTTAAACAGACAAGGGGTGCGTATCGGTACGGCAGAGATATATCGTTCAGTCGATAAAGTGCAAGGGATTAAAGATTCATTAGTTGTTAATATTGAGTTAGAAGAAGGAGGAGATTTTATGCCTTTGTTTGTGGTGATGGAAGATGGGTTCACCCTTACGGAAAAAATAATTAATGATATTAAGAAGCAATTGAGGTCTGATTATTCACCCAGACATGTGCCCAATACAGTCATTGCAGTGCCAGATTTACCATATACGATTAGCGGAAAGAAAATGGAATTACCTATAAAAAAATTATTAAAGGGTGTGCCTGTTGAAAAAGCAGCTAAGAAAGATGCTATGCGGAATCCTGAAAGCTTACACTTTTTTGAGGATTTGAATTTGGGTATTTAGAATTACTTCTTAATGAAGTTTTCCTGAATGAGCATTTTTATTTTAGCCATTTCTAGATCCTTATTGGAGAGGATATCTTGAATCGAGTAATGCAGGGGGAAATGGGGTTTTACGCCAGATTTAGAGTTTTTGGCTACATTTAAATTAATGTGATAGAGTGGTAAACTAAAGTTGATTTTTGAATTTGGGAGTGCAACAGTAGGGGAGTAGTAGGCATTTAAATCATTTTCTCCACCTCCAGTTTCTTGGCCGATAAGCGTTGCGTTGGTTTTATATTTTAGGATTGAAGCGACATTACTTGCGGTAGAAGCTGTAAAACCATTCGTGATTACGAATACCTGCCCATCATAATGTTGTCGTTTTCTAGGACGGATAAGGACGGTGCTTTTTCGCTTTTTAAAAGTTGGTCTTCTCCCTGCAAATAAATTTCCTGCAAAGAAGTTAAACACGTGCCCAAATTTAGAAGAGGTTTTGGCATATCTAAAGACATGCCCTTTTTTCTTCGTAACTGTATAGGTATATTTTTCATGGATAAAGAAAGAAAGTAAAGCCGATCCAGCAGATGCATCCCCACCTAGATTATCTCGTAGGTCTATTATTAGATTTGAGTATCCTAATTTTTTTACTTTTTTCAAGGCTTTTTTATATCTTATCTTGCTTTGCCATCTTCCGATAATAGGAAAGACTGTTTTAAAGGAGCTTATTTTTAGCTTGGCATATTGGAGGGTCGTATCTAAGGATAAGCTGATAAAGCCACC
>JAJRQS010000204.1 GCA_024280135.1 Bacteroidota bacterium
CCTCTCATTTCTTTTCATAATAGCTTTGCGCAATTTTTAATAATAAACGATGGGTTAGAAAAAAGAAACGAGCTAAAGAAGCCCTTTTTTGAAGACGAATCTAATCTCCAAAAGCTATATGATGAGCTGTATTTGTATCAGAAAAATGTAAAAGAACTAGATGCGTTCATGGCTACAATATCAACCATTTGCACCGACCTTTTTCAAGAACAAAAACTACCTGCACCTTTGGCGCGTTCGAAAGGAATTGTCCTTGCAGCAAAAGAAATTGTGCGCCAGACTAAAGCAGAAAATAAAACGGAGGTTGAAAAAAATAGAGGTATTATTGAGCAATTATTTGAAGAAAGAGATATTGGATTGGTGTTGATGGACATGGAAAGCTTCGGGGATTTTGGGTACACCGATAATCACAATACACAGGAAAGGGCTAATATAGAAAGGGCAGCGAAGAGCTTGTATCAAACATCTTCAGACGTCCTTTCGGGAAAATTAGTGAAGGCTGGCGGGTTTAAATATGGGATTCGAACTTACGATCCATTCTTAGATGAGTCTTTGCATAAGAGAATATTTGAAACAGAGGTGATAGGGAATTGGTTTAACCAAAGAGTCTCTTCTTCAATTTCTATTGTTAGACAGTATAATACTTATATTGAACGGGCGAATAAACCAATGATGAAAATTGTTGGAGAAGTACTGCCTTTTGAAGTGTTGCGAGTAGCAATAAAGCGCAAAGAAGATTTGCCTGTTCTTGATTCGTTACCGTCTGTCGTTAAGGACGCTGTCGTTGTAGAACCTAAAAGTTATTATAAAACATTGGAGGGGTCGAAAATTAATAATTTGATTTTGTTATTGGATGTTTCTTCCTCAATGCAGCGAGATAAAAAATTAGAAAAACTAAAGAAGTCGATTTCTTATTTGATAGATTTATTACGAGAGGAAGATCGATTATCTGTAGTGATTTATTCCTCTAGTCCAAAAGTTGTATTCACGCCACAAAATGGTTTTAGTAAGAAGGAGCAAAAGTCAATGATTGTAAAACTCAAAACTCAGGGTGGGACAAATACAAAAAAAGGTTTGATAAAAGCTTATGAATTATGTGAGGAGCTTTGGGTCGATAATGGTAATAATAGAATTATCATTGCGACAGATGGTTATTTTAAAATAGACCGAAAAGACCAAAAGTTAATCAAGAAAAAAGCAAAAAAACCAATCTCCTTAAGTACGCTACATTTTCAATCGATGCATACAAAACAAGAAGATGATACGCTTAGAAAAATGTCGAAACTAGGAAAAGGTGTTTATAAGGTGATTTTAGAGGAGGTGGAAGCTGTCGAGGCACTAGTCGATGAAGCCAAAAAGTATTAAAATAAAAAAGGAGCATCTATTTAAAGATGCTCCTTTTTAATTTATAATACTCAATTCAATTACTCATAGAAGTAAAAAATTTGTGTTTTGTACTCCTTAGGATTTTTTGTGTCATTAGGACCCACTAGATATCTTTCTAGTACAGCACCTGTTTGCTTCAATCCTTTTTCTTCCATGTGTTTGCCTAGAGCTGTATGTGCTGCATATCCTGCCTCATAGTCACCCATATATTCTAGCATGATAGCTTTTTGACTAGGTAATTCAAACACCGTAATCGGTGCTGCATATTTAGCCCCTTTGGCAACAGGGAATGCTGCAACCATGTCTGTTTCTTTTTTCGCTTCATCATAGGTATAAAAAACACCTGCAGCCGAACCTGTTGGGGTAACGCCAGCCTTACCTAAGGCTTGATATCCTGTCTCAAAAGCATCTTTCATTTTGTCGAAAGAAACGACATTACGGACACCTGCAAAAGTGCCGCCTGGATAATTAACTGCTTGGAAATTATAAGTAGGTGTTACAGCTACTGGAGTTTCTTCTACCACTTTATCTTTTACTTTTTCCACGACTGGAGGCGTATCTACTTTCGTTTCATTACCCCCTCTATTCATAAACCATAGTCCACCTAGAACCGCTAGAAGTCCTAACAATAGAGGCATCCAATTGGATTTTTTCTTAGCAGGTGTATGAGGAGTGGTAGGACGCTTTACTTCTGCGACTTTCTCTTCTTTGCCAAAATTGCCAAATCCAAGTAAATCGGAGACACCAGAAAGTCCAGCAGGCATTGCACTAGCAATGTGCTTCTTTTGACCACCCAAAAGGCTCATTAATCCAGAAGCCCCTTTATTCATTACTTTTCTTTTCAAAAATCCAAGTAAAAATGGAGTAGCAAGCTTCATTAAGCTGCCCATTGAGCCAGATTTGATTCCTGCAAATTTGGATAACATTCCTGTCAAAGGGCCTAGTTTGTTGCCTAGTAACCCATTTAAGATACCTCCACTAGAGTCCATTAATCCAGACACTTTGTTTTTGTCTGAAAATAATCCAGTTACATTGTCTAAGATGCTATCATCTGCATTGTTGTTTAACAAATTCATTAATGAACTTGCTCCTTCAGTAGTACCCGCTTTATTGACAAGTGTACCTAAAAGACTAGGCATTAAGCCACTCATTGCTTTGGTGATGCCTGATTCAGACTCCCCTAGCATGCCAGTTGCTTGTTTGATTAAAGTGCCTCCAATTTGGTCGGAAAATAAACTTAAAAGATTCATAGATTCAGTTTTGATTGACACGCATAGTGCGTGTTTAATTGATTTCTAACTGCTAAGGTACGAAAATATTGGAAATTTATGTGTACTTACGTTGTATAAAGGGGTAATCCTTTGTGTTGGCGCCATTGCTGTCACCAATGATCTGTATTTAAAAATTCAAAATATAGGTTGTTTAGATATTTAATGTATCGTTATTCCAATTTTTAGGATTGTTTATAATGTAATTTGATATCTTTTGATATTCCCAATTATTTCTAATAATGTGGTCGTGATAATTTGGTTGAAAAAAATGGTTGTTACGATTGTATTTCGGAATGGATAATTTTTGTTCATCAATATAATCGTCAATTTTGGTATTTACCGATGATTTGAACCCTGCAATGAATGATGATATCGATTTTGGTAATCGAATGGGTGGATTTCGTTTTATGGATGATAATTCCCGTAGAGACGCACGGCCGTGCGTCTCTACGGCGTGCGATTTCGTGTGCGATTTCGCGTGCGAAATCGCACACGTATTCGTATTCGTCGTATATATTTCCACAATTGCATGTAAATGATTGGGCATAATTATAAATTGGTGCAATATCAATTCATTTCGTATTTCAAACGATTTAAACCATTCCGTTTCTACGATTTTACCAAAATCGGATAATTGTAAATATGCACGACCGTCTGTATTTACAATTTTACCTAAAATACATTTCCTGTTTTGGGTGTTAATGGTTAAAAAATATAAGGCATCTGCTGAATAATCCCAATGGGGTTTTCGATGTGATTGGATACGGTATTTATTTTTGTATTTTTTCATTGTTTGTGCTGCTAGTTTTGTGGTATTAGGTCTTGCTAATATTGTGTAAAGACCAGCATACCCCCCCTGCGAATAACCGTTCTAACACCTTGATAATCAGCAATGTAAATGTTTGGTGACGGCTAATTTAAACATTTTTTTTTGATATTCCTTTTTTTACAAGGACTTATTGCAAACGATCAACTCAATACCTCCAATATCAATAAGGAGTCAAACCCCCACTGCAAATAACGAAGCATCCGTATATTATAAACTTTCCACTTTAATTTTGTTACCTATTGGCACCTACTAAAACAGTGAAATGAAGATAGTCTCTTGGAATGTAAATGGTATTCGGGCCATCACGAAAAAAGATTTTTTAGCGGATCTCAAAGAGATTAATCCAGATATCCTTTGCCTACAAGAAACGAAAGCTCAGCCCGATCAGGTAGAAGAGGCAATTACCACCGTCGAGGGTTACCATCAGTTTTATAATTCAGCAGACAAAAAGGGATATTCTTCAACAGCTATTTTGTCGAAAGAAAAACCCCTTTCGGTCAAAAATGATATGGGCATTGCAGAGCATGATAAAGAAGGGCGAGTTATTTGTGCGGAGTATCCTGATTTTTATCTGGTCACCGTTTATACGCCCAATTCGGGACAAGGATTGAAACGGCTCGAATATCGTCAAGAATGGGATAAGGCATTTCTGAAGTACATTAAAAAGTTGGATAAGAAAAAGCCAGTCGTTATTTGTGGAGATTTGAATGTGGCGCATCGAGATATCGACTTGAAGAATCACAAATCCAATTACAATAAAACGGCTGGATATACGCAAGCTGAAATCGATGGGTTAGATGCCTTTTTTAAAGCAGGCTTTGTCGATACCTTTCGATTGTTGCATCCCGATGAAGTCAAATACAGCTATTGGAGTTACCGTTTTAATGCACGAAAAAACAACTCTGGCTGGCGGATTGATTATTTTATCGTTAGTGAGGCCCTTGCGGGAAAAGTTAAGTCAGCAGAAATCCACAATGAGTATTTTGGGTCTGATCACTGCCCCGTTAGTATTGAATTGTCAATTAATGGTTGATTGGGCGATGAAGGAATTAGTCGAAAAAATTGAACATTAAAGAAAAAAAGATGTATATTTAGGTAGTATTTTGCGCAAGCGAACACTTGCCCACAATATACATTCACAAACAAATCAACAATATGAAAAAGACAACACTCATTATTTTTATCGCCTTAGCGGGTATTTTGGGTTTGATGGCCAAATCGAATTACAATGGAATGGTCAATAAGGACGAAAATGTCAGTAAATCTTGGTCGAATGTTCAGACTGCTTATCAACACAGGGCTGATTTGGTGCCGAATCTAGTTTCGACCGTCAAAGGCTACGCCGATCACGAAAAATCAACCTTTGAGACGATTACAAACGCCCGTTCTAAGGCAAATTCTGTTCAGGTAGATGCAAGTAATCTGACACCAGAGGCGATGCAGAAATTTCAGGCAGCCCAAAATGGTTTGTCAAGTGCATTGAGTGGGTTATCGATTGTAGTAGAGAGATATCCCGATTTGAAAGCAAACACAAACTTTAGGGATTTGCAATCTCAACTAGAAGGAATAGAGAATAGAATTACGGTCGCTAGAAGAGATTTTAATGCAGAAGTGACAGATTATAATAAGTCTGTTCGTCGATTTCCTAGCAATATTTTTGCTTCGATGTTTGGATTTTCCCGCAAGGCAACTTTCGAATCTCAGACAGGTACAGATGTGGCTCCAACCGTAAAGTTTGATTAAACTACGTCGAAAAAAGAAGCGTTTTTTTGCGACCAAGGAGGAGGAGACCATCATCTTGGCTATTCGTCATGCCGAACGACAAACGTCTGGCGAAATAAGGGTGCATGTCCAGCATACATTGAAAATGGATGTGTTAGAAGAGGCAAAAATGGCTTTTCATCGGCTAAAAATGGATCAAACTCAAGAACGAAATGGGGTCATCTTTTTTCTTTGTCCAGAAAGAAAGCAATTTGCTATCTACGGAGATGAGGGAATTAACGAGAAAGTACCCGATGGTTTTTGGGAAGAGGTGAAGCAAATATTAGCCCCTGCTTTTCGGCAACGCAATTTTGTAGAAGGATTAGTGAAGGGTATCGAATTGACTGGTGAGAAATTAAAGCTTTTTTTTCCCAACGAACCCAATGACCAAAATGAATTACCAGATGAAATATCGTATGAATAGTCGTCTTTTTGAGATGAAACAAGCGGCTTTCATTTTGCTGCTGGCTTTTATTTTTCCTTTTTTTGCGCAAGCCAAAGAGCTTCCGGCTAAGTCAAATAAACTGGTCAATGACTATGTGAATGTCATGACCGAGTCCCAAAAACAACAATTAGAGCGTAAATTGGTCGCCTTTGGAGATACCACTTCTACACAAATTGCCATTGTGATAGAACAGAGTACTGGCGGAGAGGATGTTTTTGATTATGCTTTTAGGCTGGCAAGGGCGTGGGGAATCGGGCAAGATGATAAGGATAATGGAGTCTTGATATACGTGGCTATTGGAGATCGGAAGATTAGAATCATTACGGGTTATGGCGTGGAAGCGACGCTTACGGATGCTAGATCCAAACGAATTATAGAAAATATTTTGAAGCCTGCCTTTCGGAAAGGGCAATATTATGTAGGGCTTAATGATGGTACCTCCAAGATTATTGAATTTACAAATGGAGAGTTTGCAGCAGATGATGAAGAGCCTGGAGGCATCAGCCCACTCGTACTTTTTATCTTAATCGTTTTATTGTTTTTCCTTTTTGCCTACTTAGCTTCTCGTGGAAATGGCGGAGACGGTGGTTATTATCGTGGAGGGCATTATGACGATCCTAGACAAGGCGGCGGCGGTGGATGGTGGATTGGTGGTACTGGTGGTGGTTTTTCCGGTGGTGGTGGAGGAGGTGGTGGAGGATTCTCTGGCGGCGGTGGATTTGGTGGATTTGGCGGCGGTAGTTTTGGCGGTGGCGGAGCTGGTGGAAGCTGGTAAATCAACAGATGAGCAACAATCGTACTTGTCCGTTTTCTTCTGGGGCACGGTGCAAACAGGGAAGCACCTGGCTTTCAGGATGATCAATTGCCAATTTCCATAAGTGACCGATGCCTAAGCTGAAAGGGCTTGCCACAGGTTTCGTTTGATAATGCAGATCAAAGAAATTTTCTTTTAGAAACAAGTCAAACCCTTCCTCTGGACCTTGATATATTTTTTTTAATTCCTCGCGTATTTCGGGAATCTCTATTTTTTGTGTGGCCTGTGCATTTGGTATTATTTCACTTGGCGCTCCTGCGTATGTACAGAGAAAGGTGTCTGTCGGAATCGGAGATCGATCTACATGAAAAGAATAAACATCGGTAGGAAAAAACGGATAGGCATCATCTCGCTCATAGTATTGGATTAGATTTAGTGTCGGCGATGCACCATGCGTTTCCAACAGCCTTAAATCATTTAAGAGAACTTCACGTGCAAGCTGCCCTTGTTCACTTAATTTTAGATCTAGAAGTTCCGCTCGATCCAATTGGATCATGTTTTCATGGACGTCTATCTTTGCTATTATCTCAGTAAAATCACCTTTTAGCTCACGAGCCCAACACAGCGCATTCATTTCTCCTTGGAAAGGCGTGGAGATGAGGTCTTGAAAATTCGTAACGCAGTATGGGCGTTGTTGTACAAGACCTATACCACCATTCAATGCATCCTGATAAATCACAGTCCCAATAAAACCTCTACGGGGTCTTTGGCACCAAAAAGCATCTTCTCAGGATTTTCTAACATTTGCTTTACTTTTACCAAAAAGCTCACAGACTCTTTTCCATCAATGATCCTATGGTCGTACGACAATGCTACATACATGATTGGACGTATCACTACTTCACCATTTTCGGCAATAGGTCTTTCTACAATGTTGTGCATACCCAAGATAGCACTTTGCGGAGGATTGATGATGGGTGTGCTGAGCATCGATCCAAAAACCCCTCCATTTGTAATCGTAAAAGTACCGCCTTGCATATCTTCCAAAGCGATCTTACCATCCCGCGCTTTAATCGCTAATCTTTTTATTTCTTTTTCAATTTCGTGAAAGGCCATCGTCTCTGCATTTCGAACCACTGGTACCATTAACCCTTTCGGAGAACTCACTGCAATCCCAATATCCGCATAGTCATGCAGGATGACTTCCTTGCCATTAATTTGTCCATTGACAGAAGGGTAATGATAAAGGGCTTCTGTTACTGCTTTTGTGAAGAAAGACATAAAACCAAGGTTGGTATCATATTTCTTTCGGAAGGCTTCTTTGTATTTTTTACGAATATCCATGATGGGTTTCATGTTCACTTCGTTGAAGGTCGTGAGCATGGCTGTTTCGTTCTTTACCGAAACCAAACGTTGTGCAATCTTACGACGTAGCATAGACATCTTTTCTACTCGTGTATCTCGACTACCGCCCCAGCCTTGCGCAAAAGAGGCATCAAAACCTCCAGACAACGCCTGTAAGACATCTTGTTTGATAATCTTGCCATTGGCTCCTGTGCCATTGATGGTATTACCTTTTAGGCCATTGTCTGACATTATTTTTTTGGCAACAGGGGTTGCTTTTACAGTCGAAGGCACAGTTACTTTGGGTGGTTCTTCTTTCTTTGCAACTTCGACCTTGGTATCGGGCTCAACGGTTTTGGCAGGTGCTTCGGTCGGTTGTGCAGAAGCTGGACGTTTTGCTTTTGTATCAATCAGGCAGATCACTTGACCCACTTTGACCGCGTCC
>JAJRQS010000205.1 GCA_024280135.1 Bacteroidota bacterium
CGCTTTGCGCGTTTATGTACGCTTTGCGCGTTTATATGCCTTTGGCGTTTATGTGCCTTTGGCGTTTATGTACTCCCACATGGTTTGGACACGAATTAGCACAAATTACGCGAATTAAGAGTACGACTATGTCGTATGCAATAGCACATAAACGCGACCAAAGGAGCAAATAAACGCGACCAAAGGAGCAAATAAACGCGACCAAGGGAGCAAATAAACGCGACCGAAGGGAGCAAATAAACGCGACCGAAGGGAGCACATAAACGCGACCAAAGGAAGCATATCAACGCGACCAAAGGAGCAAATAAACGCGACCGAAAGCACATAAACGCGACCAAAGGGAGCATATCAACGCGACCGAAGGGAGCACATAAACGCGACCAAAGGGAGCACATAAACGCGACCAAAGGGAGCATATCAACGCGACCAAAGGGAGCATATCAACGCGACCAAAGGAGCAAATAAACGCGACCGAAGGGAGCATATAAACGCGACCAAAGGAAGCATATCAACGCGACCGAAGGGAGCAAATAAACGCGACCGAAGGGAGCAAATAAACGCGACCAAAGGAAGCATATCAACGCGACCGAAGGGAGCACATAAACGCGACCAAAGGAAGCATATCAACGCGACCGAAGGGAGCACATAAACGCGACCGAAGGGAGCCCCCCCCTACACCAATTGATGAGCATAAAGTTGATGGTAACTGCTTTGTTCATTATCCAACAAATCTTCATGACTACCCACTTCTAAAATCCGTCCTTTTTCCAATACAACGATCTGATCCGCCTTCTTGATAGTGCCTAGTCGATGTGCGATAACAACAGAAGTTCTCTGTTCGATAATTTTTTCTATTGCTAATTGTATAGCAGATTCCGTAGTCGGATCAATAGAAGAAGTCGCCTCATCTAATATTAGAATGTCGGGATTAACCACCAAGGCTCTTACAAAAGAAATCAATTGCCGTTGTCCAGCTGAGAGATTACTACCTCTTTCCATGACTTCAAATTGATAGCCATTGGGCAGTCGTTCAAAAAACGTATGTGCCCCAATATCTTTGGCTGCCTGAATGACCTCCTCTGGTGTTATTTCGTCATTACCCATCAGTATATTTTCCATGATGCTTGCGCGAAAAAGAAATACATCTTGCAACACTACTGCAATTCGCTTACGCAAACTATACAAGTCGTACGCTTTAATATTAGTATTTCCTATCAAAATTTCACCGTCCTCCAAATCATAAAAACGATTTATCAATCCTATCAATGTCGTCTTCCCAGAGCCCGTACTTCCAACTAGCGCAGTCGTTTTTCCGTAAGGAATGGTCAAGGATAAATCCTTTAATATGGGATGCCCTTCTTGATAAGAAAAATTAATATTCTTTAATTGAATATCACCAGATAATTTTTTCGCAACAATAGTACCCGTATTGGGAATATGCTCATCTGTATCCAAAACTTTAAAAATACGACGGGCTACAATTAATCCCATCTGTAAGGTATTAAACTTATCAGCCAACATCCTAACGGGTCGGTACAACATCCCAATATACAAAGGAAAGGCAACCAATGTACCGATGGTTACTTCATTCTTCAATACCCCACCCGCTCCATACCAAATCATCAACCCAAAAGAAACCGCAGATATTAATTCTACTACTGGGAAAAAAACTGCATAATAAAAAATAGAATGAATATTAGCTGTCGTGTATGCTTTATTTATTTTTCTAAACTTTTGCTCCTCTTCCTCCTCTTTGCTAAAAGTCTTTATCGCATGTATGCCCGAGATGCGTTCTTGAAGAAAAGCATTCATTTCAGATATTTTTGTACGAACAATTTCATAGGACTTCCGGACACCTTCTTTAAACAAGTAAGTGCTTAATATCAAAAATGGCAATACAGCTAACACCACTAAAGTCAATTTCCAGCTCGTCCACAACATCATCGAAATAACAAACAACATGGTTAAAATATCAGAAACAATCGTCACGAGTCCTTGCGAAAAAATACTATTAATCGTTTCCACGTCATTAATCGTTCGAGTCTGTAAAGTTCCGATAGGCGTCCGGTTAAAAAAGGATAAATGCATCTTCGTCAAATGCTGAAATACATCAAAACGAAGTCGGCGGATGATGGCTTGCCCCAACCATTTGGAGTTATAACTAAACCAATAACTCAAAAAAGCCTCCAAGACAATTGCGCCCATCGTAGCAGCGGCTATTATCCAAAGCGTTTCTATTTGCCTGGGAACGATGTACTCATCCACCATTATTTTAATCAATGTCGGTCGTAAAACCGCTACGGGTGCTATGATGATACCGATAATGGAGACCATCCAGAATTTTCTCCTGAAAGGGCTAGTCAACTGAAGGACTCGCTTAAAAATTGGCAATAAAGGTTCTTTTTCCATCTATCCCCTAACAGCCAAAACGCCACAAAGTTGGAACCAATAACCAATGAATTGACTTACAAAATGACAGCTTACTTTCTCGTAAACTGCCATAATGACGCGACAATACAAATAAAGCTGCCATATTGGCGTTGAAAATTTAAAAAAATGGGCTGGCACGCAGATTGATGTTGTATTATTGAATTTAAAATTATTTCAAACTAAAATAACGAATCATGACACTTGTAAAATTCAATCCATTCTTTCCAGCTGTATCTAAAGATTTAGATCGCGTTGTTAATGACTTTATGAATCGCCCAATCGGAAGCGTATTCAAAGATGATGTACCTTTCAATTCGCCGGCAATCAATGTACACGAATCAGAAAAAGGATATTTCATTTCATTAGCCGCGCCTGGATTAGAGAAGGAAGACTTCAAAGTTGATTTGGAGAAAAACATTTTAACCATTTCAGTGGAGAAAGACGAAAAGGTATTAGAAGAAGGGACAAAAGCGACAAGAAAAGAGTTTAGCTACTTCAAGTTCAAGCACGCTTTCACCTTACCTGAAGATGCCGATCCAGCGAAAATCAAAGCTGAATACTTAAACGGAATCCTAGGTCTAGAACTTCCTAAAAAAGCAAACAAAATACTTAAAGCAAAATCAATTGCGGTTAAGTAATTAAAAATTCATTGGATTTTAAATTGAAGAAGGCTGCCCAAATGGGTGGCCTTTTTTTTGCTTAATTGTACATGTATTTATGGTCAACAACTAAATCTGGGAGTGTTTGCCAACTGAAGCAGATATTAAATTTTCGAGAGAACCCTACTTACTTAATCACCTTCTCCACAGCCGCGTTCACAAATAAAACATTACCAAGTTCATCATAATTGGCAAACGTTTCGACTCCAGTTCGTTTGATTGTCGAAGCATTAAATCCCAAAATGGTCAAGTCAGCCATTTTTGATTTTTCAGAAATGATGGTTCGACTTTCTTCTTCTTGGATCCGTATGAACTCAACATTGCTTGGAGAGATGGGTAATTGACCTTCCGAAATTAATTGAATCAACTTCTTTCGTTCTTTCTCTAACTTTTCCTCCGGAAATAAAGCAAAAATATTTATAGTAGAATGTCGCCAATCTTTGTGCCCCATGATGATATAAGCCAATAATATCATCAAACTAGCATTGTCATAGTCTTTGCTGGTTATCCAAATGTGTATTTTTTTGCGGAAGCTAAATCCCCGATGACTACTCCCTAGGATAATCGTGTCAAACGCTGAAGCGCGTATCAATTTAAAATTATCAACCAAGTCATCAAGTTGCGTTAAGTCATCTTTTGGGTATTCAAATAACAATAAATTATTGTCGGTTCCCGCGATTCCTGGCAATTGGATAACTTGAGCAACAGTCGAAGTAAAAGAAGGACTAATAATCGTATCAACAATAACATGGCTATTGGTTGATTCAGCCATTTTTATTAATTGTGCCTTCGTTTCCTTTCCAATTTTATTCGTTTCTTTCGATAAATAGCCTTTGATAAAATGTATATACGTCCCAAATCCATATTGATGTGCTATCCAACGCATGAGATTAAAGGCATCTAACCGCTTGAAGGTATCTTCCGAAATAGCAACCGCAGATGGACGCCAACTTTTACTTTGCTCTTTATCTGCATTTTGTAAAAACACATGGGTTCTTCTAACAAATTGAAATAATACACCTTGAAAAATAACGGCCATACTCGTTTTGTCTTTGTTGTAAAACGATACTAAAAAATACAAGACGATTATCATTAGTACTGCTGAAAAAGCATACATCGGATTCATAAAAAACATTAACCCAAAACTAGCAATAGCCCCAAACAAAGAAATATACCACCTTGATTTAAAAGTAGGTCGATAGGCAGGATCCGAAGCAAAATGATTTAAAAAAGATATTAAACTTAATGTACCATAACTCACCATAAAAAACATGGAAATTATTTGGGCAACCCCATCCAAAGCTCCTGCAAAAATAAAAATGCCTGCAATAATAATGGTAATGAGGGTCGCATTAAAAGGCTCATCCGTTTTTCCTTTACCTAAGGATAACCAATTATTGACACGTGGGGTAGGAAAAATACGATCTCTGGCTATAGCTTGCAATGTTCGAGGGGCAACCATGATAGAACCCAATGCAGACGAAATCGTCGCCGCTGCCAAACCCACCGGAATCAACCACCATCCTTGCCAGGCAATATCCGCCATCACTAAATGAGTCGTATCCATCAATGATTCGGGACTTGCCGAAATATGCAATTTGTAGGCAAGAAAAAAGTACATAACCATACCCGCTATCGTGGCAGCCAATGTACCTAAAGGAATTGACTTACCTGGATTTTTGAGATCCCCTGACAACCCTACGCCAGCTGTCATCCCCGTAAACGCCGGAAAAATAATGGCAAAAACAATAAAGAAACCTAATTTATTTATTGGATTAGAATCATCAGGTGTCGAACTCGTAGGCGGACTCGTATTCATCTCCACTATAGGCACTTCATCTCCTTGCGGAAAAAAAGTAGTATCAATATTATTAATGGTATCTTGTACAAATTCAGTACTAACAACATCAGGCGTATTTAAATCACCTCCTGTACCCAAAAAAAATGCAATCAAAGATATCGCTAAGGTAACCACAACAATATATAATGCTTTCACACCAAGATTTGCACCTTTGGTTAGCATGATGTAGGTCAACGCAAGTAAGGCGGGTATCCCAATAGTTTGCTTCATCTGAAGAAGGGTAAATAACCAGTCTGGCATAGCATAAGTACTCGTCAACCAATCAATCAAAGACGTAAAGGCCTCCGAAAAAGCCATCACATAAAAAGCAATACTAATGGCTTGAGAAAAATACAATGCAATCCCAATAGTCGATCCAATGACTAGTCCAAAAGACCTAGAAATAATATAGTATTCTCCGCCGCCTTCTACTTTTTGATTGGTTGCTATCTCTGCAATAGCCATCGCAGTAGGTATCGTCACTGCATGACCAATAAGTATAATGGCAATCGTCCCCCAGAAGCCAACTTGCCCAACTGCAAACCCAAAACGCAAAAACATAACAGCACCCAAAATAGTAGAGATGGCCGTTAAGAATACAGGTAGCGTTCCGAATTTTTTCATTAATTTATTTTACTATTACTTCCTTTTTTCTTTAAACTCTTGACGCATCAAAACGGCATCTACTTCTTTTAAATACGACACAAGTTCGGAAGGCGCCTCATTTCGGAAAGCAATCCTATGACTCGTCCTTCCATCCATCACCATAATTTTATACTCGGGTAAATCAACAATTACGTGCTTTGGATCAAGCGGATAGGTCGCATTCATCTTAAAGAAGCCAATTTCTTTCGCCTTCTTGATTAAAGAATTAACCATAGCGGGTGTAGTATGTAATGTATATTTACCAAGGTGTTTAACATCTTTTTTACCATTGTAAAAAATAGTACCATCATCATAAAAGCTAGCTTGATACCATGGGCATTTTCCGTAACAAGGCGTACGTTCAATTGTTAGTTTTAAGGTACCATGATCGAATCCATCAGGCGCAAGCACCTGCTCAGGCATAACTTCAGGTTCAGGCTCAAATAAAGGTTTAAAGTGTTGTTCTGCTATAAAGTTATCTAAATCTGAAGCAAACTCTTTTAAAGCATCTGGCATATCATTGAGATAGGAAATTTCATGAACTTGATGACCCGAACGAATTGTCAATTTGGTCATTGGGTTATCCATTATCCTACGTGAAGGCTCAGTCGGATACGCTTTTTCCATCTCAAAAAACCCAATCCCCTCTGCTTTGCGAATAAGAGAATTAACAGTAGGCACATTCGTCACTGCTACCTGCTCCCCCATGTGTTTTACATGTTTTTTACCCTTGTAAAAAATAGCACCATCTTCATAAATTTGGGCACTATACCAAGGGCATTCTCCCCGACAAGGGCCTCGTTCTATTGATATCATCACAAGTCCATGGTCTTGCCCGTCCAAAGCCCTGGTGGGTTTGGGAGGAGGTGGTGGAGCTGGTATTTCCATGTCGGTCTTAGTCACTTTCTTTGCCGTCTTTCTATTACAAGAAACGAGTACAATAAGTCCTAACAATAAGGCAATCGGAATTAGATATTTCATGAGTCAGTTTTTTTTATTAAGATGTCTAATACTAGTAAAGCGTTAAATCTTTACGCCAAATTAACACAAAAACAACAAACCGCGTCTATTTCTTTTTCTTCTTCTGTTGATCTTGAATTTTCTTTTGCTCTTCGACGGCCTTAGCCATTTTTTCTTGGAAACCAGAGAATCTCCCTTTCTTCTTAGGCTTGTCCTTGTTTTTCAATACTTCCGCTCTCACTTTGTCATCATCAATCACAAATTTCTTGGTAATAAAAGTCTGTGCAATATTAAACGAATTACTAAAAAGCATATAAGCTGTCAATCCTGCCGCATAACTATTCAAAACAAATAAGAACGTCAAAGGCATGATGTATTGAATATACTTCATCATCGGATTACCTTGCGTCATATCCACTTGCTTAGAATTATACCAAGTATAAATCATAATAGAAACTACCCAAAGCAAAGTAAACAAACTCAAGTGATCCCCAAAGATTGGGATTTTGGTAGAAAAGTGTATGATATCATCATAGGTAGATAAATCATCTGCCCACCAAAAACTCTTTTGACGAAAGTTAATGGCACCTGGGAAAAAGCGATACAAAGCAAACCAGATAGGCATTTGCAACATCATCGGAAAACCACCTCCTAAGGGGCTTACGCCAAATTCTTGATACAACTTCATACTAGCAGCAGAATACCCCTGCTTATCGTCCCCAAATTTCTTTTTCAAACTTTCCAGCTCTGGTTTTAAAGCTCGCATCTTCGCTTGGGACTTCAATGACTTTAGCGTAAGCGGATAGACTGCTAGTTTGACAATGAAAGTCAACAAAACAATAGCCAAACCCACATGCCCAACTATACCATGCAAGAAATTAAACAAAGGTCGGACAATCCATCTGTTAATAGATCCAAAAATACTACGGCCAAAAGGCACAATGTCTTCTAATCCAATTTGATAGCTCCTCAACCGCTTAAATTCATTCGGACCAGAATAGAGCTTCATAGAAATGACCTCTTTTACCGGAATCGCAATATCAGAGGTGATGTTTTTGACAGATTCAGCTGCTTTATCTGGAACGACAACGCTCACAATGGCACCCGAAAAAGATTCATCCGCAATGATGGTCGTATTAAAAAACTGATTGGCATTAGAGACCCACTTTACTGGTTTTTCAGTTGTTTCAGAGTCATTTTTGGTTTGGCTCAACCGGTCCGAGTCATCATCCACATTTTTATAGTAAGCAGTTGCATAAACTTGCTCACCATAGCTAGTGGGTATCTCTAATTTATTTAGATAATCCTCGACATGTAGATTCAACGGACCATTAATTTTGGACGTAAGCCCATTTAATTTAACCTGATAATCTAGCGCATAAGAACCCTCTTTTATGGTATAAACTTGTTGAAAACTAGTTCCACCTTGTCCTTTAGCCGTCAAGGTTAACACATTTCCTGCAAGGCTTGGTGTAAAATAAAGTTTGGCAGTAGATATTTTGTCACTTGCCCCATTTAATGTAAATTGATACTCAAATTTATTACCTGGATTATCAAATAATCTTACAGGCACTTTGGTCTTCTTTCTCGGGTTTTTCTCTAAGATAGTTTTGACATGATCCTTCATGAAAACTTCTTTCAGGCGCCCCCCTTTCGTGGAAAAAGTCACTTTCATCAAGTCATTCTCCAATACAACCTCTTCATCTTTTCCTGTAAAAGCTGGCGCTAAAATCCCATACTGACGCTGTTGAATGAGCACGTCCAAGGAATCATTTGTACTAGTAGGTGTTTCGTTGATAACGATCTGAGTGGTATCTGCAGACAGGCTATCTCTATTTACGATAGTAGAATCTGCTTCTATGCTGGGTACTTCAGCTTTTTTTACGGGTGGCTTAGGTGCAAAGTACTTGGACCAAACAACAAATAGTAAAAATATGAGTCCGAGTCCAATTATAGTATTTAAGTCAGTCTTCTTTTGCATTGACAATGGGTAGTTTTAGTATTGCTCGGATATTCCGAAAGCGCGACAAAGGTAGGAATTAATGGCTAGCAATAGCCAGATTTTAGATGTTTTTTGGGTTTTTATCGACAGATAGCTAGAAGTTGACAACTAGATCTTGGCTAATTAATGACTCCGTTACTTTCTTTTTAAAGGCGCTACCTTGCGGTAAAAAAGGAAGTGAACAACTGTGTGCAGAGTCCTGCTCATCATGCTAATTAGAAACAAAGCAGGATTTTGTGGAGCCAAGAGCGTGCTATTGCAACAACCATAAAATCGAAGCACCGCATGACCCGATCGATTCCCCACAGCATAACCTTGATTCCTCAAAAAAAATGCACAAAGACAAACAATAAGACAAAATGGCTGTTTGCAACACTAGCAACTTAGCGAAGCTGTCAATAAACGGAAATAATGTCATATTTTTTCGGTTGGCACGAGTTATGATGCTATCAAAATATATTATTATTAACCAAAACAAAGACACTCTATGAAGCCTGTCAATGATAGAATCTTGGTCAAACCAAGTAAAGCAGAGAAGAAAACTAAAGGCGGAATCATCATTCCTGATACCGCAAAAGAAAAACCAAGCAAAGGAAAAATTATAGCAGTAGGCCCAGGAAAAGATGGCGTAAAAGTCTCTTTGAAAGTGGGGCAAACCGTAGTCTATGGCAAGTTTGCCGGTCAAGAATTAGATCTTGATGGAGAAACTTTTTTAATCATGAGAGAAGACGACGTACTGCTTGTACTTTAATCACTGCTTGTACTTTAATCTAGGTCTATCAAAGACCAATCAACCCAATACTAAATATTAAAAACATAAAACTATGGCAAAGGAAATCACCTTTGATAACGAAGCTAGACAAAAACTAAAAGTCGGTATCGACGCTTTAGCAAATGCCGTGAAGGTTACTTTAGGGCCTAAAGGGCGTAACGTAGTCATTCAAAAAAGCTTTGGTGCACCGACTATCACAAAAGATGGCGTATCTGTCGCAAAAGAAATTGAGCTAGAAGATCCTATCGAAAATTTAGGCGCACAAATGGTCAAGGAAGTTGCTTCCAACACCAATGACCTCGCGGGAGATGGAACCACTACTGCTACAATTTTGGCGCAAGCACTTGTAACAGCAGGCATGAAAAATGTAACCGCTGGTGCCAATCCAATGGATCTTAAAAGAGGCATTGACAAAGCAACCGAAAGAGTTGTAGAATACCTTAAAAAAACAAGCGAAAAAATCGGCAATGACCTAAGTAGAATCAAACAAGTTGCAGGTATCTCTGCAAATAATGATGAAACCATAGGCACCTTGATTGCAGATGCTATGAAGGCTGTCGGTAAAGACGGTGTCATCACGGTCGAAGAAGCAAAAGGCACTGAGACCTATATGGATGAAGTCATTGGGATGCAATTTGATAGGGGTTATCTTTCTCCGTATTTCATCACGAATGTGGACACGATGAAAGCGGAATATGAAAATGTTTATATCTTAATCACTGACCAAAAAATTGCGAATATGCAAGATTTGGTTCCCATTTTGGAAAAGACAGCTGGACAAGGGCGTGCGCTTTTAATCATTGCTGAAGATGTAGAAAGCCAAGCTTTAGGCGTTTTGGTTGTCAATCGCTTGCGTGCCAATCTAAAGATTGCAGCCGTAAAAGCACCCGGATTTGGAGACCGTCGTAAAGCAATGCTAGAAGATATTGCTATCTTAACGGGTGGTACTGTTATTTCTGAAGAACGAGGGTTTAGCCTTGCCACTGTGGAGTTAGAGCATCTTGGATCTGCAGAAAAAATTGAAATTGACAAAGACAATACGACTATCGTTAATGGCAAAGGAACCAAGCGTAGCATTGATGGACGTGTCAAACAAATTAGACAACAAATCGAAACAACAACTTCGGACTATGACCGGGAGAAGTTGCAAGAGCGTTTAGCTAAGCTGGCTGGCGGTGTTGCTGTATTGCACATCGGAGCGCCTACGGAAGTAGAGATGAAGGAAAAGAAAGATAGAGTAGATGATGCCTTGCACGCAACTAGAGCGGCAGTCGAAGAAGGCATCGTGCCTGGAGGTGGAACCGTTTTGGTTCGTGCCATCAAAATTTTAAGCAAGCTAGAAGGTGTAAACGAAGATGAGAATATCGGTATCCAAATCGTCAGAAAAGCCTTGGAAGCGCCTGTTCGTATCATTGCCGAAAATGCGGGTGTTGAGGGTTCTGTAATCTTACAGGAAGTCATCAACAGCAAAGGCAACATTGGTTACAATGCTAGACTTAATAAGTTTCAAGACATGAAGAAAGCGGGTATCATTGACCCAACTAAAGTAACTAGAGTGGCATTAGAGAATGCGGCTTCTATTGCGGGTATGATATTAACTACAGAGTGTGTCATCAGCAACAAACCAGAACCTGCTAGCCCAATGCCACCTATGGGTGGAGGTATGCCAGGTGGAATGCCAGGTATGATGTAAAATAACTTAAAGTTAGAATTAAAAGCCCTTTCGGAAACGAGAGGGCTTTTTGTATTTTCTGAGTTCAGAAACTTTGACCTTTTTTCAGGAGTTGAGGAATCGAAGAGCCGAATTTAAAAATAATTAGAGATTGCACGAAGGATGGTACACGGATGAACGAGGCCTGCCTGCCTTCAGACAGGCCATTATTCAAGAATTATTATTTTCTGCTAATCCGATTTATCTCCGCACATTTCATTTATACCATTATTTGGCTTATTTTTGCATAAAAATGGAAATCAGTTTTGGTCAACATATCGAAGGGACACCTTATAAAGTATTAGATGAGCGAGTCATGCGTGCAAGTGCAGGCATTATGCTCCTTTTGGGATTGATTGCCTTTGTCAATGGGTTCGTCCTAGACAAATATGAAATAATCCCCTATATCTCTGGTTTTCTCGCGTTAAATTTTTTAATCGGTATTTTTTTGAACCCCAAATATGCGCCCACCTACTTTGTAGCGAGTAGAATCGTGAAAGGTCAATCACCTCTTTTCATAGGAGCTATTCAGAAAAAATTTGCTTGGTCATTAGGGCTTTTGATGTCAGGCGTTATTTTTATCCTTTCTCTCTTTTTGCTGAAAGACCCTAGCTATTTCAAACCTGTTTGTTTTATTTGCTTATGGTGCCTTGCCTTTCTATATTTTGAAAGTGCCTTTGGTATTTGTGTAGGCTGTATCATTTATCATTTTTTCATTCGAGTCAAAATTCTAAAACAACCCGAGATAAAGCCAAATTGCATGGGGGATTCTTGTGATATTTAATTGGGGTCCGAACAAGCTTCATTATTAATAAAAGACGTATCCGTTAAAGTCAGTAAATATGCTTTCAATGCCGCTTGTTCGGTAGCAGTCATATCTATACCTCCTTCATGTGTCATTAGCGGATCCAGCGTGGACGACACCTTTACATTAGAAGAATAAAACTCAATGACTTCATCTAAAGTTTCAAATCGTCCATCGTGCATATATGGAGCGGTAAATTTTAAATTCCGCAAGGTGGGTGTTTTAAATTTTCCTTTATCGGCAGCGTTTTGAGTAACCAAATACAGTCCAGGATCAGCCTCATGATTTTCATCTAGTCCGTTATTGTGAAATTTACCATCAGTAAATAAAATACTTCCGTGACAATGAAAGCAGTCTGCCCTTTCGGAAAAAAATAAGTCTCGACCTTCTTGCTCTTGATCTGTATAAAAAATACCACTGCCTGACTCAAGGACTTTATCTGTCTTGGAATTAGCCGAAATTAGGGTTCGTTCAAATTGAGCAATAGCCTGAATAGCACGATTCTTTGAGATTCCTTTTACTTTAAAAGCCTTTCGGAAAAGTTCTGGGTACTTATCACTAGATTGTAATTTTTGGATGACATTGTCCCAATTGGCGTGCATTTCTATCGGGTCTTCTACTGGAAAAATGACTTGATCTTCGACACCCGATGCTCGACCATCCCAAAAGAGCTTATCCATCCAACCTACATTAATAATCGGCATTGCGTTTCGCTTACCCAACAAACCATCAATCCCTTTTGAAAATCTTTTGGGATCCGTAAAAGATGCTTCCGCCAAATGACAAGATGAACAAGATTGGGAATCATCCCCAGATAACATAGGTTCGTAAAACAATGCTCGCCCCAATTCAATTCCTTCTATCGTTAATGGATTGTCTTCGGGGATTTCCATAATGGGAAATAAATAAGGCATTTCCAGGGTTACTAAAGTTGGCTCAAAGGGTTCTTCGATGGGGGTAACGCCTTTTGGATCTCTACAACTCCAAAGACCCAAAAACAATATAGTCATTATCCATAAATGCTTCATCTCTACAAAACGTATTTAATGCTGATTATTGCCTAGTACTAGATTCTCTATTGTAACAGCTGGGGTGATACCGGGACAGTACCTAAAAATCAATCTATAAATACTGAAAACACACCTACTCCATTGCCTTGCGCCAAAGCCTGTGCATCAGGTTTACCCATGATACCAGGGCCCCAGACTTCAAAATCATAGTCGGTTGTTCCATTCAGCCATTGATCAATATCCATGATGATGCTTAAATCCACGGCAGATTCATCAATTTTCAAATCAATCGGTTGATTTACATCAAAAGAATAATCACCACCCTTAGAAGGACCTAAATGATATTTGAAGCTTTTGATGGTACCCGAATTATTGAGATTATAGTTGCCTTCAAATTTCATGTAGTGATAGGCACCTGGGCCCAACTGTTCTGGCCAAGCCATATTCGCATTGGCAACAGTATTCGGTAAGAAGTCCACAATATTGTCTGCTTTCTTAAAACCAAAGGTAAAAGTCATCGCTTTATATTGTCCTGCTGGTATTTTTGTCGCTGTAAAGCTTTTGCTATCCTCTTTATGCAAGTCAAAAAGGTGGGCTTTGGACAATTCAACTACAGTCCCATCATCCTCCACTAAAGAAATCCGACTCAAATAATAAGTCAACGTCAGCAAGCTGTAATCATGTCCTACAACTGTAGTGTATTTTATTTCTCCTTCGACTGCTTCTTTATCCTTCACATAAGTTTTTAGTGATACCTTAACATCGGCAGGTTTTGGCTTTACCTCTTCTTTTCCACAACTTAGAGTAGATAACGTCAAAAGGCTAAATAATATCATGTATAGTTTGTAATCCATGCTCTAAAAGTTTTGGTTATAAAAATCAAAGATAAGTTTAATAACTCCTTAAAACAATACTACCTGATTAAAGTCAGTGTAGAAATCACTGCATAAAACCTAAAGTATCAAAAAAACTTAATCTGTAATTCATTGATATTTACACCTTTACCCATTAAGTGAATCAAATTAAATCTAGAAAATGTAAGAATTACCTTATTTAGGGTATTTCCTTTTAGAAAGTTTGCCTTAACTTTGTCCTGCATTCAATGCAATACAACAAGTAATAATTTCATGGACATTTTCTTTCAATACGAGCAAGCCCAATCATACAGCTGCCGTCCTGGAAAATGTCCGGTTTAAAAGTAATGATAGCCTTTTCGTGAACATTAAAGGTTTGTCATAAAGATGTAATCGGTTTTTGGGATGGCCTCTCTCTGTATGGAGAGGGGCTTTTTTTATTGGGATTACGTTAATTCTTAGCAGGGCGCGAATTTTCGAGAATTACACGAAAGATCGCTTATAGCCATTTTAATATTGGATAATGGCTAGTTTTTATATTTAGGATCGGCTCCTCGATTCCTCAGTTCTTCGATTCCTCAATATAATATTACACCTCTGTTACACGGTCTGGCATAGTTTTCGCAAACTCTCTCCACGATGCCTTTCTTATCCCTCCTTCTAAAGGCAATCCCCCCTAAATATGGATTTCTTTTGTTAAGCCTCTGGTTTTACTAATTCCATAATCTTACTTATTTATGCTCGGTTGGCTTTTGAAAAGTCAACCAGACCGATTTTACTAATTCCCCCCAGCTGAATTGTGTAATCTATGATAATACTTACCCTAGTATTCTATCAAAACGATTTCAAAATTCAACAAAAATTTCAACATGGGGAAATTTAAACTATTTTTACTCGGAGCTATTAGCTTCCTCCTTTCACAAACGGCCTTTTCGCAAGAGCAATTAGGTATTCGATTGGACAATTACACCGGAATGGATCAAGCTTGGCTGAATCCTGCATTTGTAGCAGCAAGCCCGCTTACATTCGACATCCACTTAGGCGGACTTGGCATGTTTGGTGAAAACAATTATGCTTTTATTCGCAATACGTCTATCTTAGACATGGCAAAAAATAGCGGAAAATTCATGTCCGCTTTTGACTTAGATGGTGCACCTGCGCCTAAGGGTTATTTGGTTGGAGATATTTATGACAATCCTAACAAAAAATTCTTAAAATTCACTACGACCTTTACGGGACCGTCTTTAATGTTTAAGATTGCCGAAAAGCACAGTGTCGGTGTTTTTACAAATATGCGTGCAGCATTTTCTGTAACAAAGATTCCCGAAGTGCTAGGCTTTTTGGAATATGACCGCAAAAAATATGGAGAATCTTTTGAGGTAAGTCCTTTTGAAGCAGCTGGTGCTATTTGGAATGAAACGGGTATCCACTATGGATTTGATATTGAGAAAAGTAATGGACACATTTCTTTTGGTGCACACTTAAAATACAACTCTTTCTTAGAAAGTGGATTTATTGGTATTCAAGATAATTTAACCGTAACAAAAATCAGCAAGGATTCAACATTAATTAATAATCCTGCCGTTGAATTTGCTATCACCACGGGCAATTTGAATCGGGTAAGTTTTGATGCAAATAATAAGTCCGTTGATATCGGGAAACCTTCAATAGACTTTTATGGGCATGGTGTAAGTGCAGACCTCGGTGCATCTATCCAGATTGAGGACAATGAAGTAGAAGGCTATCGTTGGAAAGCTGGTTTTTCTGTTTTAGATTTTGGAATGATTAACATTAAAAAGAAGGCTGAGTTTCATACGTCTAGCCCGATACCAGCCGATTACATGTTTACTTTAGAAGATTTACAAGATGCTAAAAATCTAAAAGAAATCGAGCAAACGATTAGTCAGAATGCTTTGGGCAATCCAAATGCTTCATTGAAAGCTAAGACCTTTAAGATGGGATTACCATCAGCGATTAGCCTTCAAGGAGATTATCAGTTTATTCAAAACATCTATGTGGGAGGTGCGCTAGTCCAACCTTTTGGGCTGTCTCGTTATAACTTGACGCGTACCGCTATCTTAGCTGTATCGCCTAGATTTGAAAATAGATATTTCTCTTTATCGGCACCGATTGTCTTGAGAGATTGGAAGTCACCAAGAATGGGATTGGCGGGTCGTTTAGGATTTATATCCTTTGGAACCGACAATATTGGGAGCTTTATTCGTAAGAAAGATTTTACTGGAACGGACTTTTATTTCTCAGTTAGCTTAAATGCTGTTAACTTGCCGAAGTTTTTGTCCGGTGGCAGAAAAAGAAGTCGTCGCTCGACTCTTGGATGTTACGGTTTTTAAATAATACAATACTCATTTAAACACACTTGCATGCCTTCCCCAATTCGTTTTATCAGCAAGTCCTTTGATGCATTAACCTTGAACGAGTTATATGGATTATTGGCCTTGCGGCAAAAGGTTTTTATTGTCGAACAAAACTGTCCTTATTTGGATACCGACGACAAAGACCAAGATGCCATCCATATTATGGGACAAGATGAAGACAGCAATATAGTGGGATATACGCGGCTTTTGCCGAAAGGAATATCCTATGATGACTATTGTTCTATTGGACGAGTAGCCACTCACCCTGACTATCGCAACCAGCAATTGGGCAAAAGGCTAATGCAAGCCAGTATC
>JAJRQS010000206.1 GCA_024280135.1 Bacteroidota bacterium
GGCCCTTACCATGTCCGACTAGAAGGCGGAAACAAAGAGCCTCTCCAAGGTCAGTTCATCAAGACCACCGAGTAGCTTTTTCCGAAAGGGAATTGTTAATATGAAAAGTCGAATACAACCAAGTTGTATTCGACTTTTTTTTGTTATTAAAGTGATGGATCGGTTCTTCGCTTCCTCGGTTGCTTGTTGCTGATAGCAGCTATCGGTATCCTCGATTGCTGCTCGGAGGAGGGATTAGGTATATGATTTACCGCCACAACAAAGCCAGCCCAAAGCCAATTAAAATAATACCGGCTATTTTACGAAAGTAAACTAAATGAATGGGACGTAACTTATCCCGAATAATTTTGGCAAGATAGACCTTTATTAAGTCTGTCAAAATAATAGTGCCAATAAAACCAAGTACAAAAAACCAAAAAGCCTCTCGGTTATTTGGATCTAATCCAACGCTAGCGATGACACCCAGCCAAAAAATAAATAAAAAGGGATTGAGGGTATTCACGGCAAATCCTTTTAGGCTGAGTAGCACAATATTCTTTGTTTGTAAAGATTCTTCACCAATAGGTTTGGTTTTTTCTTTACTGAAAAACGAGACCAGACCAAAAATGATTAGAATGATTGCACCTACATACGCAATAGCAGATTGGTAGGCATCGGATTGCATACCCTCACCCACTAATCCCAATCCAAAATAGGCTAAATTTAAATAAATAAAATCACTGACCCATACACCCAAACAAAAATAAACAGCACTCTTCCAGCCTTTATCCACCGTGATCTGCAACAACATGAAAAACGCAGGACCGATTAATATAGCTAAGGTTAAAGCTAAAAGGATTCCTTTGATTAGCATTATGTATGAATTAGGTTTCGCTTGTGCAAAAAAGTAAGCCAATCCTCTTTTATTTTGCCTTTGAGTACTTTTGGGAATTTATGATGGCCGCCCACTTTACCTTGTTTTTTCATAAAATCTAAGAAAACATTTTTGTCGAGCACAACTAAATCCAAGTCCTTTAGAACAGCTCCCCGCTCGGTGCGATAATCATCATTTAATTCTTTAAGGGCATCGTCTAGTGTTTTTATCAGTAAACGTTTATCCTTCACGGTGTGGTTTGTCCCCATAAACCATTTGTGTCTAAAATAATCTCCGACCTCCTCTGCGACCACTGTGAAATCCACAATATTATCTTCACAAATATCTCTTACTTTTTCTATCGCCATATTCATATTGTCAATAGAAAGATGCTCCCCACAAATACTTAAAAAAAGTTTGGTTCTACCTACGATTTTTATTTGAGCCTTTTGAACATCTTCAAATCGGATGATGTCTCCTATTTGATACCGCCAAGCACCTGCCGAGTTTGTCAAAACGATTGCATAATCTACATTCGTTTTGACTTTCGAAATATCTACAATGCCTTCCGAGGAGATTAGTTGTCCATCTTTATAATGGTTTTCGTCAAAAGGAATAAATTCAAAGAAGATGCCATTATTTAGAACCAAGGTCATATAAGTATCATTTGGTTTTTTCTGATAGGCCAAAAAGCCCTCTGATGCTAAGTAAGTATCAAAATAAACGAGTGGTTTACCCAATAACTTATTAAAACTCTCTTTATAGGGAGCAAAGGCAATCCCACCATGAACAAATGCCCCTAAATTAGGCCAAATGTCGTGTATTGTTTTGAGGTGGTGATGTTTAATAATTTTATCTAGCAGTAAATACACCCAAGAGGGTATTCCCGTGATAATACCAATGTCCCATTCAGGGGCACGTTTTACAATGGCATCAATCCTATCTTCCCATTTGGTAATACCGGTTATGGCTTGTTCTGGCACATACAAACGTCTAAACCAAAAAGGTGATTGCCCCACATTAATCCCACTTAAATCTCCCACGCCGTATCCATTTTCTTCTTGTAAAGAAGTGGTCCCACCCAACACAAAAACTTTACTCTTTAATAAATGGCGATGATCTTTTTTTGCAAAGCCTAAGAAGATTTTTGTACCGACTTTTTGGATGGCTTTCAAATTATCTTTTGTGACAGGGATCGACTTACTTCCTCCAATAGATGTCCCAGAGGTCAACGCAAAATAACTTACCGCTCCTGGCCATGCGACATTATCCTTACCAGATAGGCTTTTGTGCCACCAAGTAGTAAACATGGATTCATAGTCAAAAATGGGAATGTTTTTTTGAAATTGGGCTAGTACATCCTTACTCGTACGGATGTCTTCAAACCGGTAGTGGTGTCCAAAATCCGTATTTTTTGCTTTATTTAGCAATTTCAACAATACCTTTAGTTGGTACTCAGCTGGGCTTTTAGATTTTAATATGCGTTTCTTTAATGACACTAATCTTATTTGTTTTTTGGGAACATAATCAAGTATAAGATAATAACACAAAAGTAACAATTTATTCTAAGCTTGCAATGAAAGAGGGTGTTAAGTCATGATAAACTTTCACTTTAGCCGTTTTTAGCCATATATCTCCCTTTCGGAACAGATATTCACTATCTTTACCTTTCAATTAAAACCATCAAATCTTACTTATGTACCCTGACTTTTCTTACTTGTTTCACGATATATTTGGCACAGAGCCAGACAATTGGGCTTCATTGATAAAAACCTTTGGTTTTTTTCTTGCAGCGGGCGTAGGGGTTTTAGCCTTTCTTTTCAGAGTAGAGCTTAAGCGAAAGGCAGAGGAAGGCATTTTTAAATCGGCGCCCATAGTGGAAGTGGAAGGACTTCCTGCTACGATGAGTGAGATCCTAGGAAATGCTTTTATGGGACTTCTATTAGGTATGAAAGTACCGTATGCTTATGCTCATTTTAGTGAATTTCAAACAGATCCCTCTGGTGTTATTTTTTCCTCAAAAGGTAATATTCTGCTAGGTATCTTGATGGCTGGTGCTTTTGGTTTTTGGCGATATTGGGATGGACAAAGAAAAAAAATAGAACCTCCCAAGAAAACTAAAATTGACCTTTATCCGCATGATCGAATCACGGAGATAGCCATGATAGCGGCTTTTTCAGGCATTTTAGGTGCTAAGGTATTTGATATTTTAGAGCATTTGGAGGACTTCTTTAGAGATCCTATCCATGTATTATTTTCGGGTAGCGGATTAGCTATTTATGGCGGATTAATTTTTGGTTTCATTGCAGTCGTTTGGTACTTGCGTAAAAACTTTAAGGGAATCTCTATTCTTCATGCCATGGATGCAGTGGCACCCGCTTTGATTTTAGGATACGGTACAGGTCGTTTGGGGTGCCAATTTTCGGGTGATGGCGACTGGGGAATACCCGTAAAAGGCGTTACGGATGCTGGTATTGAATACGCTTTTAACCAACCAAGTTGGATTCCAGATTGGCTATGGAGTCAGACTTATCCACATAATGTGGCCCAAAGTGGAGAATCCATAGCAGGTTGTACTTGGAGCTACTGCAAGGAGCTTCCTGTTGGGGTGTTTCCGACACCGTTGTATGAAATCTTAATGACAATTGGGATATTTGTCATCTTGTGGACACTGCGTAAGAGAATAAAGACCGCAGGAATCCTGTTCTTTATATTCATGATCCTCAATGGATTTGAACGGTTTTTTATTGAAAAAATCCGGGTCAATGACGTGTATGGATATTTTGGATTAAACTTTACGCAAGCGCAGTTTATCGCTATTTTTATGATAATTGGTGGTATAATGGGTATTATTTGGCGCAAGCGAGTCAGTCAAAGAACAGTATGAATAAATTTGGATTTTCCTTTTCCTATCTTACCTTAATAGGTTTTTTTATGCTCAATTTTTACCAGACTAATGGACAAAACCCAAAAGTAGCTTCCTGTAAAGAAGCCTCTTTCGACAAAAAAGTGAATGCTTTAATCCATTATCGAGTTCCAGTAATGGATGTGGACTCCCTTGCGGGAAAAGAAGATAGGTTTCTACTATTAGATGCTAGAGAGAAGGAAGAATTTGATACCAGCCACTTGCCCAATGCCCAATACGCTGGCTACAAAAAAATTGACATCAATGACTGGATCGAACTAGACAAAACCCAACCAATCGTCGTTTATTGTTCCGTAGGATTTCGCAGTGAAAAGATTGGCAAGAAACTCCAAAAAGCGGGATTTACGCAGGTTTTCAACCTTTATGGGGGGCTTTTTGAATGGGTCAATCGGTCGCATGGTCTTGCTGATCAAGCCAACAAAGTACATACTTATAATAAAAAATGGAGTCAGTGGGTGTTTAACGATGCTTTTGAGAAGGTCTGGTAAGTTCGATTAGGACCATTTTAAAACCGTTGTCCGCACACCATTTAGAAACCGAACAACTCTAGCAGTAGGGTGGTGCGGTTTGATATTATTTTTAAAGTATTTTTTTATAGCTTTCTTGGAGTTGAAATCAACAAGAATGTGGTATTGAAAAGCGTTATCTATATGTGTACAGTATATTTTACCATAGTTTTTTAAATTTGGATTACTTCTCTCAAGCTTGTTTTTGGATGCAATGAGTTCAATCGCATAGCCTGTATAATTCGGCAGGAGTGCTGGAATCGCTTTTGTAAATAACTGAGTAGAAATCTCGGGTGTATCGTAGAGTTTTACTTCTTTTGTCTCTTGAAGAGGGGTGTCCATTTCTACGCTCCAATCATCTTGAGCGTTGACGCCAAAGGAAAATAATAAAAAAAGGAAAAAAATAAAGCTTTTCTTAGTCATTAGTGGGCATTAAAAAGCAAAAACTTCCTAAGAAGTTTTTGCAAAAAGCGTTTCATTGTGTGAAGAGTTGCACTCTTGGGACAAAGATAAGCGTTATTACCATATGATGCAAATTTTTTTCATTTGTGACAGGGTAAATTTTCTTTTACGTTGTTTTTATAATTATACTATCTTTAAAGAGTAAAGTGTATCTTTGCACCTACTTTACTATGCGCGCGTGGCGGAATTGGTAGACGCGCCAGCTTGAGGGGCTGGTGTCCGCAAGGATGTGCTGGTTCGACTCCAGTCGTGCGCACGAATAGTCTGTTCTTGTATTGACAAGAATGGGCTATTTTTTTTGTGCGTCTTTCCAGGTTTTAAAAATATGAGCTTGTGTGGGTTGGTTTTTAGGTTTTTCCCGCAAGGGTTGGCAGATCTTCAATGTATTATGGCAGCTTTTGGGAAGACTTTGATAGAGTCTAGTTCCTTCTGTTTTCCAGGCCAGCATCTCATCGCTTACTTGCTTGATGATTTTTCCAGGATTACCTACAACTAGACTTCTGGGCGGGATGTTGGATTTTGCTTTGATAAAAGTCAAGGCTCCTATGATGCTTTCTTTTCCTATTTTGGATTGATCCATTACGACAGCATTCATGCCGACCAATACATTTTGTCCTATGTTTGCCCCATGAATGATTGCCCCATGTCCGATATGGGCCCCTTTTTCTAGGGTGATGACTAAACCCGGAAACATATGAACTACGCAATTTTCTTGGACATTTGAGCCTTCTTCGAGGATAATTCCACCCCAATCTCCCCGGATAACAGCACCTGCTCCTACAAACACATCCCGCCCGATGATGACATTGCCAATGATGGTTGCGGCAGGATGTACAAAAGCCGTTTTGTCAATGACTGGGATAAAGGATTCGAATTGGTAAATCATATTATTTTACTTGACCCATCTTTGTATAATACGTCAAATACCATTCGCCACCAAGCTTGGTAAATCGTCGTACTAGACCCACCGTCCGATCTTCATTAATGACTAGTTCTTCTATAAACTGTGGGCTGATGACTTTGTATTCACTGTGGAAGCCGCTATTTTTATCTAATGGACTTTGATATACCCATTCTTCCTTTTGCATATATGCATTTCCATTGGCCAATCCTGTACTATCTGTACGAAGAGGCAGACCTTGTAAAGGAAAGTTGATGTGTTCTAATTGGTACGTTTCGTCCGCATGAAATTTCTCGTAGAAAGGAGCGAAGCTTTTGTCAATCTCTATTTGAGTGTCAGTAGTATTTGCAGACTTATCACTTTTACAAGCGACGAAGGTGAGCGCAAAGAGCAGGAAGAAAGTACTTGCTATGAAATATAAACGAATGTTTTTTTTCATTGTAACAATTTTGTTTTGAATCCTAATAAGTATCTGTTACGTCTTCATCGACACAAATAATGAAGTCCGCGATACCGATGGATTCTTCGGATAGTTTTTTAATATCAGTTTGGGTAACGACCGCAATGGTCACGATATTGAGTGTCGGGGCTTTCCTTTTCAGATACCAGCCGATTCCTTCATAATTATTAGAATGGTAGGATCCATTAAAATGAAAAAATAAACTCCCTTCCTTTCGTTCCTTTAAAATAAAATGCGCCATCGTGGCATCTTTAATCGCTTGTGCTTTAGGCAAGTTCGCTCCTCCGTGTCCGCCCATCATTTCCAACATAGCTTTATATCCTGGCAATTCTGAATCATATTCAATCGGTAAAGGAGCTATCCATGATTTGTCTGCTGCATTCAGTTCTGCTAAACCTTCAAACCCTTTTTTATATACGATAGAAGCAAATCTTCTTGGAATGTTAGAACAAATAAAAGGAATATTTTTAGCTTTCGCAAAATCCAAAATAGGCTTGTAATCTGTCTTATAATTACTCGGCAGTCTTGCTAAAGTATCCAAAGCTTTGTCATCTATTTTACCTGCGAGGTAGTCATTTATTTGAGTTTGATTATCTCTTTCCATCATTTCAGTCCCGATGATTAGCTTTCGCTGCTTACTCAAATCTTTCGCCACGCTTAACTCTAGCCAATGGGCAATCGCATTATTATGTAGTTCACCGAATAGGACAAGGTCTGTTTTGGCGGCTTTTTTGATGAGTTTTCGATACGAGACTTTGCGCCCTTTTTTATTGAAAATTTTGTAAGCGCGTTTATGTTTAGGTACTTGCGCAAAAACCATTGAGGCAATAAGTAATAAACTTACGGTGGAAATTAATTTCATCTTTTTTTAATTTTACTATTTGGTCTCGCCTTTGAACTTCCATTTTTTTAACTCTTCACAGTCGCTATAGTCAGGGTCAATTCTTACATAGACTGTTCCTAGTTTGTTGCTGACCCAAGAATTAATAATTTCAGATTTCTTATTATTTAAGGCTGCTTTTTGGATTTTGGAATAGTCTGTCTTGAGTGAAGCTTTGTGGGCTTCAGTTCTTGTATTTAGTTTTAGTAAGCGATAGAATTTTTCGCCAGCATCATTCAGAAACTCAACAGGCGGCGAAATCCCTCCAGGCTTTAAAGTATCCAAGGCGAAATAGATGTTAAAGTCCAAATCAGCTATTTCAAAAAATGAATTACCAGTATAAGCATTCGTGACTCTGCCACCATTACTATAGCTTTGTTGATCTTTGTCTGAGTGTTTTTTGACTGCAAATTCAAAGGACATTTCTTTGTTGATGATTTTTGTGCGAATAGAGTCCAAAAAAGAAGCCGCTCGTGTATAATCACTTTCGCTAAAGACAGGCTTGATCAAAATATGTCTGGTATGAATTAAGTTTCCTCGTCTTCCTAATAGTTCAATGATGTGGTAGCCAAATTGTGTTTCTATGATTTCTGACACTTCATTTTCCGCAAGGTTGTAAGCAGCTGCCTCAAATTCAGTCACAAAAGTTCCTCTCTTCTGCCAACCCAAATCCCCTTCTAGTTTTCCAGAACCCAAATCATCCGAATATTTTTCGGCTAGTTCCCCAAAAGTTTTCTCTCCGGCAAGGATTTGCTTACGCAAATTTGATAGTTTTAAGTAGGCAGCATCTTTGGCTGCTTGATTCACTTTGGGTTGATATACTAGTTCTGAATACTCCACTTCTGCATTAAAGAAGGGCATACTATCGGTTGGTATTTGGTTGTAAAATGCAATCACTTCTGAAGGTCGGATAGAAGCTCCTTCGATGATGCTTTGGCGCATTCTTTCCGATAAGATTTGTGATTTCATATCATCCGTCATAAAATCTTTCATTTCGGCAGGAGTCTGACCATAATACTCAATGAATTGAGTTGTGCTATTATTCATCATACCCAATATTCGATTAATCCTAGCATCTATTTGGGATTTGACTTCTTCGTCGGATATTTCAATACTATCTACTTTTCCTTGATGGATTAGTAGTTTTTCCGAAAGGATACTTTCAAAAACCATACAGCGAGCATTGGGAGGTAAATCCCCTTTTTGTTGCTGTTTTGCATAGGCTACTTGTTTTTCAAGGTCTGAAAGCAATACAATCTCATCGCCCAATACAGCAATCACTTTATCGACTACCGTATGATTAGTCATCTGAGCTTGTAGAGCCGTCGATAGAACGAGCATCAAAGCGAGTAAAGGAAAAACAAATATTTTCTTCATGGATGGGTATTAGTTTGTGAATATTTCGACGTTGTGCCCCTTTATCTCTTGTTGGTACAATGTCTTTTTTTTGTCTTCTAGTAATTTCATCTTACGACTGTGTAAAATGATTTTTTCTATCTGTTCTCGTACAAAGGAAATAGGGGGTGTATCGCCTTTATGTCCAATCTCAAATACTTTCAGCGCGTAAAGATAGTTATTATTTTCGAGCATGACATCAGTTGAATCAGAAAGACTAGCCCCCATTGTAGGAGGAATATTTTTTCTTAAATCTTGTAGGGCTAACCACTTCTCTTTGTTGAGGTGATAGGCCATTGTGTTTGTGCTCAAATACTGCTTTGACTCTTGAGAAAGGGACTCTTTTGCCACTTGCCACCACTGCTCAAATACAGGCTTATCTATTTGGTCGATAGCAGCTTGCGCATATAGGTAACGCACGATGTCATAACTTAGTCTAAACTGTTCTTGGTGTGAAGAAAAATAGTCCCGGACATTTTTATCAGTAATCACTAAATCAAGCTCTTGTTCAAATAACTCTTGCTCGTAATTACTCAGAATTAGTGACGAACGATAATCGCGAACCAATTTATCGACATCAATGTCCTGTGTCACATGTTTTTCGGCTTCGTGTATGAGAATAGCTTCTGCGACCCAACGATCTACAAATGACTGCAATCGGTGTAAGCTATCTTTTGGTGAACTTGATTCAAAAGAGACAATGCCTTCGATATCTGATAGAACTAAAGTCTTGTTATAAACCTTTGCCAATACGGGATCTTGCTGGGTATTGGAAATTTCCGTCTGGCAAGAAACGACTGTAAGAGCCAGAATCACCCAAACGAAAAATTTCCCATAAACTGACATCTTTAAAATAAAAGGCAGCGCCTATTTATTTGACTAAAGATTGTAATACCGCTTCATCGACCTTGATCTTATACTGCCTTTGAAGTGACTTAATCCAGCGCGTTTCCAAGAAGTCTTGATACTTTGCAATCGCATATCCTTTTGCATCTTCTAGTGCCTTGGGACCCGGTGGAATGATGGCTTCGACAACAGTGAAAGAGGCAATCTGTGGTTGGCGGTTTGTGTCAAAAGTGGTTTCGGTAATCCCTCTCGCTCTCCAGACTTTCAAAATGTTTGCCGATGCTTTGGATTTTTCAATAGTTTCTCTATTCATCGTCAACACCCGTGTTTCTTTATTGAATTTTGCCAAAACTTTTGCTGGTGTTTTCTTCACGGCATATTTTCTAATTTTCTTCAGTTTTGACTCGTAAAGCCTTGGGAGTGTGTAGTTTACGACTTTGGCGCGTTCTTCCCACTGAAATTGATCTTGAATACTTGGGTAGAAATTTGCGAGTCCAGTACTATCTTCTGATGCTTTGTCCCAAACTTCTCTTCTTGAAATATCAAACAACAAAATGCCCTCTTGATATTCTCTCATTAATGATTTGAAATCGGGATATTTATTTTCTAAATTAGCTTCCGCAAAAGACATCACTTTGTCTTTCTCAAAAGCTTCATATAATTGTTTTGCCGCTTCTTGTGTCTTGACGCCTTTTCCCATACGCAAGCGTTTTCTAGTGGCCTTGTATGCATAATCATCGAGGTCTCCAATGGTTACTTGCTGGTCGCCGATTGTAAATAAAACGGTTTTATCTGCCTTTGGAGCAGGTCTCCATTTGTGTGTTAGGAAGGTAGAATCAGGCAAGGTGCTTATCCATTTAGTTAATGCAGTAGGCACACTTTTGAACCCTGACTCTTTTTTGGTTTTAGTCATAAAGGCATCAATCGCCAATTGGTAACGAGGATCTTTACGCAGTTTGGCTAAAATAGCTCTCTTTTCTTTTTCAAATGGTTTGATAACTTTTTTGCGCAAGCGCTTAATGATATGAAATCCAACGGAGGATTGGATTATTTCAGAAACCTGCCCATCTTTTGTTAGAGCAAAAACGGCATCTTCAAATTCACGCTCAAAACGATTAATCCCTACAAAACCAATATAACCGCCCTTTGCACCTGTAATCTTATCGTCAGAAAATTTCTTGGCTACTTGCTCAAATGTCAACCCTTCTTTGAGTGCATTTTGGGCTTGTACGGCACGTTTACGTGTTTCTTTGGAGGGCATACCCGGCTTATTGCTGATGAGCACCTGGGCTATTTCCATTTCACCTCTTGCAGGTCTTTTGTCTGTTACCTTTAAAATGTGGTATCCACTAATAGACCGAACAATTTTAGAAATTTTTCCGATCGGAGTCGAATAAGCAGCTTCTTCTAGTTGGTAGAAGCCTGCTGGGAAAATAGCTGTAAAATAACCAATGTCTCCCCCTTTGCTTTGGCTCGGCTTATCCTCAGATGATTCTCTAGCGAGGGTTTCAAAGGAAGCTCCTTTATCTAAGGCTTTTTTGACTTGCATCGCTTTTTGATAGACAGGTAGTGTATCAGCAGGAGATTTTAGATTTTTCAGAGAGAAGAAGATGTGACTGAGTCGGACATCAATCTTCATTCTTTCATAGGCCTCTTTGGCCAGCTTAGCGGTTACTTCTTTATCTATCAAGTAAGAATTTGCTAATTTCTTGCGATAACCAGCTAGTTCTTGTATTAAAGCAGGAGAAGTGTCTAACTTCATTTCCTTGGCACGAGCAATTTTAAGCTTAAAGTTCTTATATAAATCCAAGTACTTATCTAATGAAGCTCGTGAGTAATCCGCTTCGTCTCCATTACTTTTTTCGTATATATACGTGAACTCTGATACGTGTACCGGTTCATTACTTACGGTAAAAAGTATCGGATCGTCTTGCGCACTCACCCAAGAGAGGGCAGCGAAAAAGAAAGTAATTACAAAAAAATAGCGCTTTGTCATGGTACATTGTTTTAATAGCTTTATGCAAACGAATTTGAAAAAGCTTTAGTGTCCTTTAGTGTATACAAAAAAAAATGGGTTGTGGGTTATTTATTGAACGGTTGCAAAAATAAGGTATTAGACATAGAAACGCCAATAAAAAGTAAAAGAGTGTGTTTATTCTTGTTTAAAAAAGCACTTAAACGCTCAAAAAGCCGTTAATTCTATACAATCACAAAGCGTATCGGAACCCAAGAATCATTCTATTCTTCTAAGCTGAGTAAGCAACTGACCCTATTTTGTATTGGGTTAGGTCTGATTTCTTTGGTTTATTCTCCATTTTTGCTTTCCGTGGCGATGTTTGGAGTAGGGCTTTTGGCTGTATTGGACATCAGTCCCGGTGGGCGATTGGGTTTGTCTGATGCTTTTCGTCATAAAACGAAGTCCTTTTTTAAGCATCCTGGCTATTGGAGTTATATACTCCTCTTTCTGCCGATTTTTTTCAGTGGGTGGTATTCTGAGGATCTAGCATACTGGCTGACCAGAATTCGGATTAAGTTGCCTTTTCTTGGATTGCCCTTAGCTTACTTTTTATTACCTCGCCTTACGGCAAAAGAATTTAGGGGTATTGCCATTTTTTATATTGGGGCGTTATTTGTTACAGCGCTGGGCGTTTTTGTAAATTATCTACTGAATTTTGAAGCCATAAACGGACTCATTGGTCAAGGTCAAAACATTCCAGTTCCTCGAAATCATATTCGCTTTAGCATCGGGATTGCGATAGCCATCATGCTTTCCATTGGCTTAGTTTTTGATAAAAAACCAATATGGAAAGGGCAAAAACGCGTTTTTGCCGTGGTTGGTATTTTACTATTTTTGTTTCAACATTTATTGGCGGTACGGAGTGGGCTATTGGGTCTGTATGTGGGTTTGGCTATCCTGCTGGGGTATGCTATTCTACATCCACCTTATCGTAAGCTGGGTGTGGTAAGCCTTGTATTTATTATTTTTGGTGTGTTGGTCAGTTTTAAAGCCATTCCTTCCTTGCGGAAAAAAATAGGCTACATGAAGTATGACTGGCAAATGCGTAAAAAGGGGAATGGTCATAATTATTCGGATTCAGGTCGGATCTTGTCTATGCAGTTAGCAATGGAATTAGGCAAAAAAAATCCAGCCTTCGGTGTTGGTGCTGGGGATATTAAAAATGAAATGTCCATTCTTTTGCGTAAGCATGGACACCAACAAGACTTATTGCCACACAATGAGTATTTGTTCTACTATGCCAGTACAGGTCTTGTCGGTTTGGGGATATTTCTATTGGGTATTCTGATACCTATCTTTTCACAAAAGCATTATAAACACGTTATTTTTTTGGCGGTACAAGCCATTCTACTTTCTTCATTTTTGACAGAAGCAACTATTGAAACTTCTACGGGCGTAGGATACTTCTTGCTCTGGTCGCTGTTAGGCTTGTTGTTTATGGATAGTAAGAAGTCAAAGGGATAAATCTCTACTTCATCATTTTTAAGAATGAAGTAACCTAAAGCTGTATTATTTTATTCGATATTTAGTTTGATTTTTATCACCCGTTTTGATAAAGTATTTCATTTGAATTCCTTTACTCAAGTCTCTACTGGCTGTTGCAGAAGAAATATCTTTGAACACATCCATGTAGTCTTTTCGTGTAAATTCTTTTATCTTCTTTTCTTTGAAGTAATTCAACCTGTCTTTTTGGGTTAATTTTCTACTTCCAAAATTCAAGGTGTGTGCCAAAGAACTATTAATAATATCTAACATGTATTCAATAAAAAATGTTGATTTTCCTTTGTTGTCACTTTTGGATAATGCTTTGTAATATTCTTTCTGTGAATTACGGATCAGCGTTTCTAATGGAATAAATTCGAATATTGGATATTCTTTTGTTAGAATTAATGTTTGCCATAAGCGGCCCATTCGTCCATTTCCATCTAAGAATGGATGAATAAATTCCATTTCATAATGAAATACGCAACTCTTTATTAGGATTAGTTCATTTTCGTCTTTTAGGTATCGAAATAAATCTTTCATTAAATAGGGAACATTTTGAAGTGGAGGAGCAATATGTTCTACTTTTGTTCCTTTTACAATCCCAACTCCTTGTTTTCGGTATTTTCCAGGGCTGTCCATCAACCCATTCATTATTGTTTTATGTGATTTCAGAAAATCCTTTTCATTCTTATATTTCAGTTTCCCAAACTGATTATAAACTTCAATAGTGTTTAAAACTTCTAGAATATCTTTCTGTGGCCCAATGACTCTTCTTTTATCAATAATTGCAGTAATTTGTTCTTCCGTTAGAGTATTACCTTCAATTTTTAATGAGTTATGAATTGTTTTAATTCTATTTTGTTTTCGAAGCTTAGGGGATGGCTTGTCTAATAAACTTGCATTTATGGCTCCGATCTTCGCAGAAATTTGCGTGATTAATTGTAAAATTTTAGGCGTTATTACGTACGGTGGCTTCATTGATACTATCATTTGATACTATCAAAGTAATTATTTTTGTCGAAAGATGATACGTTTCCGATTTTTTTATGGCACCGAGCATTGGAGGAATTTTGTAGTTGCTTGATTTTGAAGGGATTATCTTCGATTTGAATGATTACACTAAAACAAATCCCAATTCCCTTGTCGATAGTAATTGTATAAGACCGGAGAGATAATGGTATTGACCTCGATGCCAGAAGTGTCAATAAGCGGTTGCCCAAATGATGAAATTTGTTTTAGGGCTTCTTTGTTGAGCCACCTTAATGCTAAATTTTCTAGATTGACGGCTTGTAATTCTTTTTGCCCGAAAGGGCGCTTTCTACCAATGATCCAACCCCATTCTCCTAATGTCAATACTTGATTGTGTAGCGGGAGGGTATAGTAGTTCGCATCTTCCAACGTTTTCTTAATGCAATAGAATGCTTTGGTGGCATAATACGGGCTACCAGATTGTGTAATTAAGCTGCCATCTTGTGTTAGATGTTTGGAGCAAAGGAAGTAAAATTCTCGTGTATAAAGCTTATTTAAGTCAACACTGTTGGGGTCGGGCAGGTCGATAAAAATAACATCATAAATCGTCGTGTCAGATTCTAAATAAGTAAAAGCATCTTCGGCAAATACCTTTACTTTGGGGCTGTTGAGCGAGTTGTTATTAAGATCTAAGAATATTTTGTTTTGACGTGCCAGGCGTACCATTTCTGGATCTAGATCAACTAAAGTAATGTGTTCTATTTCATCGTATTGTAGTAGTTCTCTGACAATACATCCATCTCCTCCGCCCAAGATTAAAATATTCTTTTTGTGTGGGGAGATACCCATGACTGGGTGCACCATGGGCTCATGGTATAGGTATTCGTCAAAGGTCGAAAGTTGTTGGTTGCCATTGATATATAAAGAATGATAGTCTTTCCATTTGGTGATGATGATTCTTTGGTATTTTGTTTGTTTTTCAAAGACGATTTTGTCTTTATATTTTTGTTGTTCTCCAAAAATTAAGATGGGTTTTGCGAAAGCGAATCCAATAAAAATCCCTACTCCAACAATTACATAAGCAATAGATAAACTTCTTTTCCATGCGGCAGTAATATGTGTTCGTAATACTAAAAACAACCAAAGAGAAACCCCAAAATTTAAGACACCCAAAACAAATGGTGTATAAGTCAAACCCAAATAGGGTAGTCCGACAAAGGCAAAAAACAATCCTCCAATGAGCGAACCGTAATAGTCTTTTTCGAGTATGGAAGAGATGTTGGTCTTGAGTGATTCAAAATTATCATTAATTCTAGTCGCAAGCGGAATTTCGAGTCCAATCAAAATACCTACTATAATCGACATCAAATAAATAACAATCCAAGAGTTATTGGTGAAGCCAAAAACTAAATAAGAAACAATCGCCGAAAAGGAAACAAAAACCGACAGGAGTAATTCTGTCAAGATAAAATAGCCTACGATATGCTTTTCAAAAGACTTGCTCAGTCGTGCGCCCAACCCCATAGAAAAAAGCATAATAGACACAATGAGTGTAAATTGTAAGATTGCATTTCCTATGAAATAGGAGGCTAAAGTCGATAAGATATATTCCGCAACAATACCACTAACACCCGTCGCAAAGAGCGCTATCTTGAGTACGTTAGAATGGTATTTGTTGCGGTTTTTTTCTGAATTCAAAGTTGTGTTTATTTTCCTACTCCCCCCGAACGTCCACGACTACTTGATCCTCCTTTGTATCTCGATGACTTTCTTGAGGCACGCTTTGTGTGGCTTTTCCAAGAAGTACTGCTTGCTTTTCTTGAATAAAAACTAGAGCGACTTGCTCTTTGATAGGAACTTTTAGTCCCGTAAGCGGTTCCACCTTTACCATGAAAGGCTCTTTTGCCTTTGTAATTTTGGTTATAATTTCGGAAAGTACTTCGACCCGTCATACGCGAAAACATCCAGTAATACATGAGGAAACGAGTACCACTATGGTAGCGCCATCTTTCCTCTGGTTGCCCGGTAGCTGTCGTCTGAGTGCTATCTATAACCCACTCTCCATATTTTTCATTTCCAATTGCCCAATCGAATCCAACGGGTTTTGGGGTGGTGGAGCTGACACCGTCATGAATAGAAACTAATTCCATTCCAAGGTTGTCTTCATTTTGGTGAAAGAAATCTTCACTTACCGTAAGCCATTCGGTGGAGTCCACCACTAGGCTGTCTTCTTTAGGCTGAAGGACGGCATACTTGTGTCTGTATATGATGTTGACATCATCTTCTGTTACATCCATATCATGTAGGACAATTGAGAAATTATGATCTAAATGGTCTTTTGCTAAATTTACAATAGGCTCTTCAGATACCGTGAGTGCTTTCTTCTCGGAAGAACAACTTAGTAGCGTAAATATAATTAGGCTAGCAAGGATGAGTAGTTGTTTGGACTGTTTCATTTTGATTTTTTTAATAATTAGGAGAAAAGGTTTTTATTTCCTGTAGCAGGTAATTCAATGTTTTTAAACTTTTTGCGCTTGACTTCCATCCCGTCAGCATATTCCATCGTGCCATCTTCCCATTGCGCAATACAGATGAAATCGTCTTTGTGGTAAAAAGTGTAGGTGGTGACACGAAGTGAAGAGCCAGCTTCTGAGGTGTTGGAATAATAGCCCTCACTTATTTCATCCAATTTGTAACGATTGCCCATGTATTCAATCTCCGCCAAAATGTCATCGCCTTCAAAGTCCTCCGAAGTAAAATCGGGCATGATTTGATGCTTTTTGATTTCATAACTGAACATACAAAGTATATCGCCATCGTCATCTTCGACCTCCAAGAATGCTTCTTGGCTCCCTCCTCTAACTTTATACTCAAGGCTTTTTCCGTCTCGATTCCAAGTGTATTCATGGATTTCGATGACCTCCCAGATTGTTTTTTTGTATTTGAAGGTCGTGCCCACTTTCATTTGAAAGATAGGATCCTTCCCAAACCATTTATCGTACATTCGTAGTTGTTTTAGTATTGAAATGAGTTATTTTAGACAAGTCTCCTCTTTTCATGTTATTGAATTCAATATGCGTTGCCTTAAATTGCTCTTGTAAAAAACTAGTCGCTTGCGCAATGTCATATTGTTGGTTGCAAGTAAAAAAGTCTAACGCTACATAATTATGTTCGGGCCAAGTATGCACGGCTATATGACTTTCTTGAATAACGATTACACCACTTACACCTATCGGCGAAAAATGATGAATCAAAGTATCTACAACCGTAAAATTTAGTTTTTTAGCCACCTGTAACAGGACTTCTTTTACATATTCTTGATTGTCGATCAGTTCTTTTGGGCAACCATATATTTCCATAAAAGTCTGAAAACCGAGATGTGGTTTATTAGTCATGTTGCAAATATAATAAAAAAAACTGTACACTTACAGTCTGTTGAAACTCTATCACAGTTGAAAAATTGTAATTATCTGAAATTGAATAAGATAGGCCTTGTTGGCGCCCTTATATCTTTGAGAAATAACGCGACGAAAGGAGCAAGCATCTAAACGCGCCTAAAAGAAGTCAAACGTCTTTTAAAAACCATGTAGTGATTGATGTTTTTTCGGCTTACACAGCCTACGACAAAACCATCTTTTAGAATCGGTAGCATAGATAGCCCACTCCTTTTGATAAGATAGTCAGCGTCACCGAGCTTGGTTTCTATTGATAGGTAATCGGGTAGGGGAGATAGATAGTATTCAGCGGTTCGATCTAAATGGTCGTCTATCAAGGCTTGTTCGATACTCCTTTCTCGAATGATGCCTTCCGGTAAATTCATTGCCCCCAACACAACAAAATCAATGCCCATTCCTCCTGCAAATGCTCGAACAACTTCAGACATCGGGGTATTTAAATAAACTTTTGGAAAATCAGGGTTGATGATTTCAGCAATGGTTTCACTCCTTAATACATCTTCATTGGCAATGGCTTTGTATTCAATAGTAGCCATGACAAACACAAATATTCCGATGAGCGCAAGCGAGGGCCATGTCAATAAGTATCCACCAATCAACATCCCGACAGCAATGAATTTGCCGATAATAGCGGCTATGCGGGTTCCTCGTCTTCTTCCAAATTTGGACGCAAGTCCCGCTCGCAGCATTCGACCTCCATCCAAAGGAAAAGCCGGAATTAGATTGAATCCAACCAGCATTAAATTGGCTAAAATTAAGATTTGCATGAAATATTTAGGGCTCGCAAATAGGACTTCTAAATCTTCCAAATCTAGCAAATCCGATATCGAAAAATAATACAAACTAGGACTTAAAAGCAAAACAATTCCGACATTAACCAAAGGGCCTGCAATCGAAACTAGAAATTCATTTTTAGGTTTTTCGGGCATCCGATTCAATCGGGCTACACCGCCTATCGGAGTTAAAACCACATCCTGTGTGCCAACGCCAAGGCGACGCGCCATCAATATGTGCCCGAATTCATGCAGCAACACGCATAAAAACAACAGTAGAACATAGGCCAACAACCATCCAACCGTCGAGAGGGACATGCCTTCATATAGGCTTGAGCCCCCTATCCATAGTGGGAGTAGGAAAAATGACCAGTGGATTTTCACCGGTACATTCCACAGGGTTGTTATTTGGAAAGCACCTTTCATTCTACTCTTTAACGTATTAGATGCAGAAAGAGTTTGTTGGGTTGTGTTAATAGGGCTGTTTTATTCCCAGTCTTGGTATTTGAAGTAAATATCCATTTATACTTCTTCAAGGACCGCCTCATGTAATAACCCATTTGATGCTAAAATTTCTACAGCCGGAAGGGCGGATTTTTTACCGTTAAAATTGGAGGTTTTGCCTCCGGCTTCTTCCACAATTAACAAACCTGCCGCCACATCCCAAGGGTTCAGATCGAATTCAAAATAAAAATCAAAACGTCCACAGGCGACATAGACTAGATCCACCGCAGCGGAGCCCATCCGTCGAATGCCTCGTGTGCCTTTCATGTACTTGTAAAACATCTTCATGTACCGTTCTAAATGGTCAAATTTGTAGTAGGGCATACCTGTTGCAACTAAAGATTCAGATAGTTTTTGAGTTTTGGAAACGGATATAGCTTCGTTATTTAAAAACGCACCTCCACCTTTCGTTGCCGAAAAAAGTTCTTGTAGTTCAGGAATATAAACGACCCCTAGCAAAATGTTTTCTCCTTCGACTAGTGCAATGCTAACGGAATAAATAGGTAAGCCAAATAAAAAATTTGTCGTGCCATCGAGTGGATCAATGATCCACCTCAGTGACTTATCTTCCTGTTCGATGGTGGCTTCTTCCGTCAGAAAACCAGCTTCTGGAAGTATTTTTTTTAGACCTTCTACAATAAGGGTTTCAGCTTGCTTATCTACATACGAGACTAAATTGTTGAGGGACTTATCGGATATTTTGTCAGCAGTAACCAAGCCTCGTTGATTTTTAATATAAGCCCCCACTTTTTGCGCAAGCATACCCACTTTTAAAGACATCTTTTTCAAATCCATGAGTTAGTTTTTCCTTGGAAATAATTCATTGAAAATGCTTCGGAACAAATGCGATTCATATCCTTTTTGCGTGAAAAAACGATACAGTTTGGCGTAATGCTTGTGTGGTGTGTTTCCATATTCTCGGTTCTTTCGCTTCATTAATTCACGCAAGGTTTCGACATAAGCTTCTTCGGGGA
>JAJRQS010000207.1 GCA_024280135.1 Bacteroidota bacterium
TACCATTTTAGTGTGTTAAAATTCTTCCTTATCAGTACCGTTGGGGGTATGGCTATCGGCTGGTTGCGCTACAAATTGGCTGAACGACAAGAGAAGTGAGGTCTTTTAGCTTTTCCGCATTTATTCTAAATAAGCCGCCGCCGCTTCCAACTGTTCATAAAAATCGACTCCATATCGACGAATGAGTGGTGCCTTTAAAAATTCAAAAACCTTGATGTCTTTTCTTTTTCCCATTGCGCAAGCTGGAGAACAAATATCCCAACGATCATAATTGAGTAATTCCATCCCTTGTTCTGTTTTTTCAACTCGAATAGGATATAGTTGGCAAGAAATAGGTTTACGAAAGTCTATTAAGCCTTCGCTCCAAGCTTTTTCTATCCCACAAAAACTAATGCCCCCTTCTTTGAAGTAATAGGCGCAAGGTTGATTGTCAATTAAAGTGGTTGCATATTTATCAGCCACGTCAACTTGGACATATTTGCCTTGTTCCTCAATTGCTTGAATGCCTTTTTTTGTTAGGAAAGGTTTGACGGTCTCGTAGATGCTATCTAGGATTTCTAACTCCTCTTTTTCAAGTGGTGCCCCATAGTCTCCTTGGACACAACAAGCTCCCTTACAGGCATTTAGGTCGCATTCAAATTGCTTTTGGATGAGATCGTCACTGATTATTTTGTCGTCAATTACAATCATTGTTTAATTTTTATGAAAATAAGCAATTCATTACCTATCTTTGGCTTTGTATTTTACACTGTAACGTGTTCACCAAAATTAGGAACAATGAGGTTTTCGCTTATTTTAATTATTGGGGTATTGTTTGGCACTATGCTAAATGCCCAAGTTTCAGTCCACAAAGCTACAGAAATTAAATTCTACACACAAAAGTTTTCGCTTTCTAAAGCACAAGTCACTAAATTGTTTAGTGTGATAGAACGAAAGTATGTTACTTACGAAACGATACAGCGCTATAAAGGTACGGAACGATACGCTTCAAAGCTAAAGGCTTTATATGAAGGGACTGTTAATTCTATTCAGTTGTTACTAAAGACTTCAGAACAAAAAGAAGCTTTTCGACAGTATCGCATGGCATTGAGATCGCAGAAAGCCGAAGTTATTAATAAGTACCGCAAAAAAGGCAAGCAACTTAAAGCTGCTGAATACGAATATTATTTGGAGGTCTTTTTTCCGAAAGGATAAAATATCTCAACCTAACCAACCCACATTATGGATCCACTGAAAGGACGTTTTAAAGAAATTGCAACTGAGCGATTTAAAGAGGTCAGAAAAATAATCAAAGAAGACGGTGATAAGGTCATCGGAGAAGTTAAGCTTTCGCAAATATATGGCGGAATGCGCGGAATAAAGAGCATGGTTTGGGAGACTTCGAATCTGGACCCTGTTGATGGTATTCGTTTTAGAGGATATACTATTCCAGAATTACAGAAGGTATTGCCGACAGGAAAAGGGAAAGAACCTTTGCCAGAAGGTCTTTTTTGGTTGATGTTAACGGGAGAATTACCCAATGCAACCCATGTAGATTGGTTGACTAATGAATGGCATAATAGAGGAGGATTACCTCCTCAAACGAAAAAGGTGTTGAATGCAATGCCAGATACTACGCACCCAATGACTTTATTTAGTATGGGTATCACGTCGATGTCAGATGACAGTGTTTTTGTGAAGAGGTATGCAGAGGGTATGCGTAAGTCTGATTACTGGGATGCTTATTATGAGGACAGTATGACTTTAATAGCTCGACTACCTTATCTAGCGGCATTCATTTATCGAAAGTTATTTAGAAAGAACCATCAGATAGACCCAGATAAGCGTTTGGATTGGGCTTCTAACTATGCACACATGCTTGGCTTTGAAAGCTCAGATTTTCAAGATTTGATGCGACTATATCTTACCATTCATGCGGATCATGAAGGCGGAAATGCTTCTGCGCACACGGTTCATTTAGTGGGTTCTACCTTGAGTAATCCTTATTTGGCATTGGCGTCAGGGATGAATGCATTGGCTGGACCTCTGCATGGAAGAGCGAACCAAGAGGTGATAGAATGGATATTTAATATGGTGGGTTATTTGGGGACAGATACCCCAACAAAAGACCAAGTAAAATCCTTTGTGGAAAAGACTATTGAAAAAGGTCGTGTTATTCCAGGGTATGGTCATGCTGTCTTGCGTCAACCCGATCCTAGATTTACGGCGCAGCGTATCTTTGCAGAAAATCATATCCAAGACGATAACATTGTGGATATTGTTTGGAAATTATTTGAAGTAGTGCCTGATGTGTTAAAGGGGCTAGGAAAAGTCAAAAACCCATGGCCAAATGTAGATGCCCACTCAGGTGCCATTCTCGTGCATTATGGAATGAAAGAATACGCCTACTATACGGTTTTGTTTGGGGTGTCAAGAGCATTGGGCGTATTGGCAGCTGGTGTGTGGTCTAGAGCGATGGGCATGCCTCTAGAACGACCCAAATCATTAACAACAGATTGGATAAAAGAGAATATTCTCTCCTAATCCATTGAACTTTTAATATTTAACAGAGAGAAGATGAATGTACCTGCAGAACTAAAGTACAGTAAAGACCATGAATGGGTCAAAGTAGAAGGAGATATTGCAACGATTGGTATTACAGATTTTGCCCAAGGAGAACTTGGAGAATTGGTGTATGTCGAAGTGGACACGATAGGAGATGAGCTTGCGCAAAATGATGTCTTTGGGACAGTAGAAGCCGTCAAAACAACTTCTGACTTATTTCTACCGATTGCCGGAGAAATTATTGAAATGAATCCTGAGTTGGATGAAAATGAGGGCGATAACCCTGCAATGATCAATGAAGATCCTTACGGAAAAGGATGGATCGTTAAGGTAAAGATTGCGAATAAAGCAGATATTGTAGGCTTGATGGATGCTGATGCTTATAAAAAAATGATAGGGTAGATTTTACTACCCACCAAAAACCAACTATCTGACATCTATATGAGTGAACGTTCTTTGAGAAACTTCAGTTTACCTGTGATTTGGGCTGTGATATTGATTTATTTATCTTCCACTACTGGTTTGAATTTGCCAGATATGAATTTAATGCAACCCGATAAATTTTTTCATGCAGGTGCTTATGGACTTTTTACGTTGCTGATTTTGCGAAGTTATTACCTTTATAACGGCAAGCAAAAAGTAACTTGGATGCCACAAGTTTTAATCGCCTTTTTGGTGAGCTCAGGCTGGGGTTTTTTGATGGAATTGATGCAGCATAACTTTTTTCCAGGCAGATTCTTCGATTATATGGATGAAATCGCAAATATTATCGGAACTATTTTGTCAATTGGATTATTTAAGTTACTTTTGAAACTATAAAATTTTGAATATGAGTTTAAATTTGTCAGGATTAACAATTTTAGCCTTGTTTTTGGCTATTGTAGCGGTCATTGTGGGTTTGATTTTTATCATCCGTGGGATGTTAAAAAGCAAAGATGCAATGGAACTAAAAGATGAGTTCGATCATCTAACAACCGCTTCTCCATTGATTGGGCGCAACAAGTATCCTCAACTAGATGTATTCAAATCTACCGGTACTAATTTTGGTATCGGAATGGTTTCTGCATTGTTGATGATATTTTTATTCTTCAACTTTACCAAGTTTGAAAAGGAGGTCTTCGTTCCAGAATATGATATGTCTGTAGAGGAAGATATAATGGTACAACCACCGAAACTGAATAAGCCTCCTCCGCCACCACCTCCTCCGCCACCTCCAGTAATTGAGGAAGTGCCAGAAGAGCTAGTGGAAGAGGAAGATGAGCCTGTTTTTGAAGATCAAACGATCGAAGCAGAAACAGAGGTTAATACACCCCCTCCACCAAAGCCCAAAAAAGCGGCACCACCACCGCCACCACCGCCACCACCACCAAAGAAAAAGGTGGATGAAATCTTTAGAGCGGTAGAAGAAATGCCCCGTTTCCCGGGTTGTGAAGAGGCAGCAGGTAAGGGTAAATTGGACAAATGTTCAGAGAAAGCTTTGTTGCAATTTATCTATAAGCATATAGAATATCCAACTATTGCTAGAGAGACAGGTATTGAAGGACGGGCTATTATTCAGTTCGTTGTGGATAAAAATGGTTCTATTAGTGGAGTGAAATTACTACGAGGTCCTGGAGGAGGATGCGGAGACGAAGCTAAGCGAGTCGTAGCATTGATGAATAAGAAAGGAATCAAGTGGTCTCCAGGAAGACAACAAGGACAAACCGTACGGGTGCAGTACATACTGCCTGTTATGTTTAAATTAGAGTAACTCCACATTTCAGTATATTGAAGTGGCTTCCCAAGTAAATGGGAAGCCACTTTTTTATTTGTTAGCGTATTTTGGACGCCACAATTTTTCAGACATCCGCTATAAATTAAGTGCATAAGCCACACATGAATTTAAACGCACAATAATTTGTGCATACCATACGGGTTAGTCTCACTTCGTTGATTCCTCCGTTCCTCAATTCCTTAGTTCCTCTTGATAGTGTACCATTGTGTAATATGACCTATCTTTGCAGCAATGAAAAAAATCCTACAATATTTTCCAAACTTGACTGCGGAGCAAATAGATTTGTTTACTAAGTTTATGCCTTTATTTATGGACTGGAACAACCAGATAAACATGGTTTCCCGAAAGGATATTGATAACCTAGAAGTCCGACATGTCTTACACTCCTTGTCCATAGCCAAATTTATGGCTTTTAATCCAGGTGCCACAGTGATGGATTTGGGGACTGGAGGAGGCTTTCCGGGTATTCCATTGGCTATTTTATTTCCAGAGACGAAATTTGTGCTGATAGATGGAAGAGGCAAGAAAATAATGGTGGTCAAGAAGGTAATTGAGGAATTAGGGCTAAAAAATGTCGAAGCCATTCATGGGCGTGCCGAAGAAACGAAGATGCAATGTGATTTTGTGGTGACTAGAGCCGTAGCGAGTATGGACAAAATATTCAATTGGACACGAAGGCATTTAAAGAATAAGCACACGCATATATATCCAAATGGCATTATTGCCTTGAAAGGCGGTAATATTAAGGCTGAAATGAAAGAAGTCTCTGGTAAGCCCTATTGGGAGATGGTCGCTATCACGGATTATTTCAAGGAGCATGAGTTTAGTGAGAAGAAAATTGTATATTTGCAGAAGTAATGAAAGGAACTAAGAAAGAATTTTCCAAAGAGGCTTTTAAGTCTATGCGCCAAACAGGGGCTGTTGCAGCGACCTCAAAGTACTCTGTCAAAAAGATGCTTTCGGCCATTGATTTTTCCAAAGACATTGTCATAGTTGAATTAGGTGTTGGGAATGGCGTTGTAACCAATCAGCTTTTGGATAAACTTGGGCCAAACTCAAGAGTTATAGCCTTGGAGATCAATGACACCTTGTTTGATTTAGCAAGTTCTACTTTACCTGAAGATGGTCGGATTACGATGCACAAACACTCTGCATTCGATATTGATAATTTATTAGATGATTTGGGTGTGGGACAAGTTGACTATTTTGTTTCGACTCTACCACTCACCATGTTCAAGAAGGAGGACAATAACAAGTTGATGACTAAGATGTGTCATTATCTGAAACCTTCCGGAAAATATATCCAAATCCAATACAGCCCACTCAAATACCCAATGATAAAAAGGTATTTTTCCAAAGTAAAGGTTGGTTTTGTAGCCGCTAATATGCCGCCTGCTTTGGTTTATTTTTGTACGGTGTAGATTATACATTCACCTATTTACTTACTTTTTCTCTAAATAAGCCGCAACGGCTTTGCGAATATCTGCAAGTGGCGAATCTTTCTTGTGTTTAAAAATTGTAATAGCTGGGTTTTTGGGATTCAGAAAATCTAGTCCCGACTCTCTTCCTTGAAAGAGAAAATCGCTACTGACAATGATGTATTTTTTATTTTTATGTAACGGCTCTCCAGCAATGTACCATTGTTTTTCTTTTGACTTATAAACGATTTGCGCAAGCTGAAAGAAACCCCCTTTACCTTGATTGGCCTTTCCTACTTCTAGCGCACGACGCAATGTGCTCCCTTCAATTTCAATGTCAAAAATTTCTCCTCCATAGGGCAAGGTACGCATGATGTCCGAACCTGTGATGTCTCCTTCCCAATAGTCATCCAATCGAACACTGCCAGCATTAAAAAATGCCGCAACGGCTTTTTTCTCTGTAGCGGCAAGCATGGCATTAGCTATTAATTCGCCCA
>JAJRQS010000208.1 GCA_024280135.1 Bacteroidota bacterium
AATATTAATATTGGCGATTACAGTATTGCGTATTGGATGATTTCCTACATGGATGGTTTTGGATACTTACTAGGGCTTAATGGCGTGATTTTATTAGCTTATATCGTAGCGATTCCTGCCAACGAAATAGTCATCCCGACAGTCTTAATGTTGACTGTGATGTATGTGGGAATTGAAGGTGGAGCTGGAACGGGTGTTATGTTTGAATTAGATTCTGTTTCAGATACCGCGACTATTCTAAAAGCAGGGGGATGGACTTTATTGACAGCCATTAATTTGATGTTGTTTAGTTTATTGCATAATCCATGCAGTACAACCATTTATACGATTTACAAGGAGACCAAGAGTTGGAAATGGACGACATTAGCTTCTGTAGCTCCCGTGATAATGGGTTTTGTTTTGACTTTTTTGGTTGCCCAAATTTGGAGACTTTTTTGATTTTAAGCTGAGTAGTTGTTGAATTGAGGAATCTGTGCAAATCTGTGTAATCTGTGGTGAATAATCGAGGAATCAAACGTAAAAATGATTGAGGAATCGAGGAATTGAGGAATCGACGAACCGAACGTAAAAATAAAATATAAACCACGAACAAAATTTTTCATCCTCCTCAGTTCGTGCAAATCCGCCCAATCCGTACCGATGACTATCGGTATCCGTGCCTGCCTGAATCGGCAGAGGCAGGCAGGTGCCATCCTCCTCAATCCGTGCAAATCTGGTGAAAGAATTTGTAATCAGCGTGTCATTTAGCGAAAGCATTAAAAAGTGCAATCTGATATACATATTCATGATTAAGTGATTTTTTTTGATTTATTATTCTTACATTTGCGAAGAAGCGTTTGTTTTCTTTCCAACGTTCTATTTTTTTACATCCTTAAATTGAAAATATGAAATATTTATTCTATTTCCTTTTTTTGTTTCTAGGCATCTCCTGTACTACAAGTGATAGTAAAACAGAGAAGCCTATCAGTACAGTTCCTAATAATGGATATTTTGACCAAATTATTGGGCAGAATGGCATGGACGTTGACGTTTTCCGAAAGGGACTTGAAATAGCCCAGCAACAAGCAAAACAAAACAAAATTTATCGGGATACCGAAGGCGAATGGACCGTGCAAGGACCCGGGAATTTGGGTGGAAAAGTGGATGCCATAGCGGTTGATCCCACTGACGAAAAAATAATTTATATCGGTTTTGGAGTGGGCGGCCTATACAAAACAATAGATGGAGGTAATACTTGGAATTCGATTTTTGATGATAATATTTTTACGGCTGTCTATACGATTACAATTGATCCTTCGGATCACAATGTGATCTATATCGGCACAGGAGACCTCTCTAATAGCGGTGCTTTTTTTATGGGCAACGGATTGTTTAAAAGTACTAATGGGGGTGATTCTTGGACACACATTGGATTGGAAGAAAACGGTACCGTAACTAAGATTTTAGTTTCCCCCACAGATCCTAATACGATTTACGCAAGTACAATGGGTTATGTCAGAAGAAAAAATTTAAACCAAGGCGTTTATAAGACTATTGATGGTGGTGCAACTTGGACGCAATCTCTGTTTGTCAGTGATACAGCAGGTGTAGTGGATATGGTGATGGATCCAAATGACGCGGATGTTGTTTTTGCGGCAGGCTATAATCGGTATTACACTAGTTATAAAGCACGATTGAGCGGATTAAATTCAAAAATATATAGAACCTCCGATGGCGGAAATAACTGGACAATCATTGAAGATAAACTACCTCAATTTGAATTGAGTAGAATTGGACTGGCGATCTACCCTTCTAATCCAGCTAAGGTCTATGCGGTCTATACGGGTTTGGATTATCAAGTACATAGCATTTATCGTTCTGATGATGCGGGCGTGCATTGGGATTCATTGAGCACCGCAGGTTTAGAAGATGCAACAGCTGGATTTGGTTGGTATTTTGGGGAAATATGGGTGAATCCGACAGACCCTGATGATGTTTTTATAGGGGGGGTAGAGTTGTGGAGAACCAAAGATAATGGAGAAAATTGGACAAAAACAACGCCAGATTGGTGGGAATATATCGTTCATTCGGATATGCATGCGATGGCTTTTACACCTTCCGGAAAAATGATTTTGGGTACTGATGGAGGGCTGTATAGGTCTGAAGATGATGCTTTCTCCTGGACTGATATTGAAAATATTCCGACTAATCAATTTTATAGAACTTATTACGATCCCAATAATCCGAATGACTATTGGGGTGGGTTGCAGGATAATGGAACGACTGTTGGAAATAAAAATAATATTAATAATTGGGACAGAGTCTGGGGTGGAGATGGATTCCTCATGCAGTTAAATCCTTATAATGAAAATAGCGGATATTACTCCACTCAACGGGGAAATATTGTTAAATTATCTAAGGCGGAATACATCAATGTAAAGGAGTATTTTATTGATGATAGAACGGGTTGGGAAACGCCTTATTTTCTTTCTGAATTCGATACTGTTAATTCCTACTATGGTACCTACAAGGTCTATAATGGAAGAGATAAAGGGGAGTTTAACTTTTCAGTAAATGCAATTAGTGAAGACCTGACGGATGGGCCAATACCTCCTGAACGGTATCACATTATCAGCAATATTGCAGAGTCTCCGATTAAAGAAGGTTTACTCTATGCCGGTACGTCTGATGGAAATGTGTGGTACACCAATTATAGTGTATTCGCTCCTGAAGATTGGCAGCGAATTGATAAGTTTGATAATGACTATTATGTCTCAGATATAGAGGGATCGCCGACAGATGAAAATAGTATCTTTCTATGTCAATCTAGTTATTTGAAAGATGACTTTGAAGCACGTGTGTATAAAACGACAGACATGGGTGATACGTGGACGAGTATTGCGGGGGATTTGCCACCCGTTAATGTTAGAGAAATTTTAATCATGCCAGATGCGGACGATCAGTATATCTTTATTGCCAATGATGCGGGTGTTTATGTTACACTAAATGGCGGAGAACATTGGGAACGAGTCGGTACCAATATGCCCAGTATTCCAGTCTTTGATTTGGTTTATAATGTGGTTAATAATCAGTTAGTGGCAGCAACCTATGGCAAGTCACTCATGACCTATGATCTGGGTAATATTAAAGTAGCTAACGAAGAAATATCAAGTAGAAAAAAGAGTGATAAAATTAAGCTTGCGCCAAATCCAGCTGCTGATATTGTGACGGTCTCCTTTCGGAAAATTGAACCAACTAAAATGGCAACCCTCGTTGTCCTAGACCTTTCGGGAAAAATAATGTTGACTCAGGAAATGTCATCGAATACCACGACCATTGATGTAACAGGTTGGTCAACAGGTGTTTACCCCGTTAAAATCAAAGAACGGCACAGAGTGATAAGTGGTCAATTGGTCGTAAAATAGGAATTGCGGATAAATCAATCAATCCCTAGGGCATAGTCTAATATTTTTTTGATGGTCTATAATTAACAACTCCCTACCGATAACACTATCGGTAGGGAGTTGTTAATTTCCAAAAAAAACAGGATTGGAATGAGCTGTATTATGAATTCATCAAGTCTTCGATCTCATCAGCCAAAATCGGAATATCCGCCATTAAATCAATGGGCCCACCATCTGTAATTAAAATGTCATTTTCCAATCGGATACCTAAGTTTTCTTCTGGGATATAGATACCCGGCTCACAAGTAAAGACATTTCCAGACATGAAAGGGTCGTATCGGTTAGCCAAGTCATGTACATCTAAGCCCATGTGATGCGAGGTTCCGTGCATGAAGTATTTTTTATAAGCAGGCCAGTCCGGATCTTGATTTTTAATATCCGCTTTAGAGATGAGTTTTAGCGCAAGCAATTCCTTCTCCATGATTAAACCCACTTCTTTGTGGTATTCGGTAAGGGTATTTCCAGGCACTAGCATTTGCTTCGCTAAGTCCATGACTCTCAATACCGCATTATAAACCTCTTTTTGGCGTTTGGAAAATTTACCATTGACCGGAATAGAACGGCTTAAATCAGAGGCATAATTACCATATTCACAACCAAAATCCATCAAAATCACGTCACCGTCTTTACATTCTTTGTTGTTCTCCACATA
>JAJRQS010000209.1 GCA_024280135.1 Bacteroidota bacterium
AGTAAAACCACAGACACCCCCTACTTTTATTTTTACAACAAGTGATGATAAATCTGTTCCTGCTGAGAATAGTGTGAATTATTATCTAGCCTTGCGGAAAATGGGTATTCCAGCCACCTTACATATTTTTGAACATGGGCCTCATGGTGTAGGCCTTGCGGAAAACGATAAAACATTAGTGCAATGGAAAAGCCTTTTGGAAAACTGGTTGATCCAATGGAAGGTGTTTGCGAAATAATCTAAACACCTTTTCCCTTTAGGTAAGGTAGCTTCATAAATAGTAAACAACTATTCGTAATACTATTTACGTAAGTAAAGAACCAGGACTATAAAAAAACTGCCTCCAAAGGAGGCAGTTGTTAACAAAGACTATACTTGTAAGCTAAAAAGCTTTCATTTGGTTTAGTATTCGTCTTCATTAAACAAGAAATCATCTTTGCGCGGATAGTCCGGCCAAAGCGTTTCGATATCTTCTATCATTTCATCTTCAAACTCAATTTCTTGAAGGTTTTGGATGACAATTTCAGGTACTCCATTTCTGTATGCGAAATCAATCAATTCGTCTTTCGTCGCAGGAAAGGGGGCATCTTCAAGATGGTTTATTAATTCTAGTGTCCAAATCATTACTGTGGATTAACAGTTAAAAAAAAACTTAGTTATCTCTACTTGTTCAATATCTAAGCCAAATACCCTTACTACGCTTTTAAGCTTCTGTAAGGCGTGCAAAAGTAAGGTAAAAAAAATATAATATGCAAGTAAAATCGAAAAAAAACAATCCTCCTTACAAATAGTCCTTTAAACCCTACAGAATTAGCATTGCATCACCATAGCTATAGAACTTATATTTCTTTTTAATGGCCTCTTGATATATCTCTTTTGCAAATTCCTTTCCTGCAAAGGCGGAAATCATAATAAATAGACTTGACGATGGTAAGTGAAAATTAGTGATCAAGGAATTAGCTATTTTGAACTCATAAGGAGGGAAGATGAATTTATTTGTCCATCCTTCTGCCGAATTCAACGTCAATGTCGCAGAGACAGCTGACTCCATAGAACGCATCACAGTGGTACCAACAGCACAGACCCTTTTTTCTCTGGCTAAAGAAGTGTTAACTTTCTCTGCCGTTTCTTCTTCTATTTTGAAGTATTCAGCTTCCATCTTGTGCTTAGAAAGGTCTTCTACATCTATACTTCTAAAAGTACCCATACCCACGTGTAGGGTAACTTCTGCAAGCTCAACACCATTGATTTCAAGGCGTTTGAGTAGGTTTTTGCTAAAATGCAACCCTGCTGTAGGCGCTGCTACGGCACCCACTTCCTTTGCATATACCGTTTGGTAACGCACTTTGTCAGATTTTTCTACTTCTCGGTTAATATATTTCGGCAAAGGTGTTTTTCCAAGTGATTCTACCATATCCATAAAAGGTATTTCGTCATCTCCTTCATAGAAAAAACGTAATGTTCTGCCTCTTGAAGTGGTATTATCCATGACTTCTGCCATCAATTCTACATCGGACTTAGGGCTAGTAAAAACCAACTTATTACCTACCCTAATTTTTCTTGCTGGATCGACCATTACATCCCAAAGATTGCTTTTGGCATTGAGTTCTCGAAGCAAAAAAACCTCCACATTGGCTCCTGTCTTTTCTTTGACTCCATATAACCTCGCTGGAAACACCTTCGTGTTGTTAAAGATCATCACATCTCCTTCATCAAAATACTCTAGGACATCTTTAAATTTTCTATGCTCAATCTTACCGGTATCACGATGGACCACCATCAATTTGGATTGATCTCTTTCCTTAGAAGGATATTGAGCAACTAATTTCTTGGGTAGTTCAAAATTAAACTCAGATAGTTTGGTTCTCATATGTGCTTTTCATTTTAGCGTGCAAAGGTACGCGTTTATACAATAATATACAGGATTCCTAGCATTTTTATTGTATAATACAGCTGCTTTACTCGGTATTCACAGGTATTAGCTCATTCATAATGCTTTAATAAACTTAATGTTTCAGAATCATGAACTATTTTAGCTATATTTGCACTCAATTTGCGCAAGCTGCTCAAAATACAATAAACCTCAAAAAGAATCGCATGAAACAGCAATTGATTGTAGGACTCATGGCTTTTATTAGCCTATTTTTGTTTACAGGTTGCATTGATTTCCTAGAAGACATCACTTACCACAGAAATGGCTCTGGATCTTATAAATTCACCATGGATGCTAGCGCCATTGGTGAACTAGTCAACAGCATGGGGAAAGACGAAAAACCAGAAGGGCTAGGCGGCATGAATGACATGGGCAAAGCTTTTATGGAAATGGAGGACAAACTAAAAAATGTCCCTGGCATATCGAATTTCAAAGCCATCAATGACACTATAAACTATCTCTTTGGCTTTTCTTATGACTTTAAGAATGCCACCGCACTTAATATTGCCATGCAACAGCAAGACCCAAAAGAAACTGTCAAAAAGACTATGTTCTCTGGTAAAAAACGAAAATTAATTCGTTCGAATAATGGTGGAATGGCAGATGTTTTCAAGAAAGAAATGGCTGGCGAAGGCGATGAAAATATGGAAATGGCTAAAGGTTTCTTGGCAGACATGAAACTCAGAACCGTCTATCATTTTGACCGTAAGGTAAAATCCTCCTCCAATGAAAATTCCCTTATTTCTAAAGATAAAAAAGAAGTCACCATTGATTATTATTTCTTCAAGCCCGAAATGAATAAGGGTAATGAAGGAATCGGAACGACAATCAAACTAAAATGCTGGTAACTTCAAACTATTAAAAAAGACAACATGAAAAAACTACTCTCAATATTTTTACTACTTTTACTTCTTGGAAGTTGTAAAACGAAATCTGAATCTACAACGAAAACACCACCCGTTGATGGAAAAGCTTCTGCTTCTAAAAAGCAATCGGACAATTTAATATTAGAAGGAGAAACCCACTTTAAAAGCTTAACACAACTTACATTTGGTGGGGATAATGC
>JAJRQS010000210.1 GCA_024280135.1 Bacteroidota bacterium
AACACCCAAAAATTGCCTTTTAAACTTCTTGATTTTTGGTTACTTTTTATCAAGAAAAAGTGACAAGAAGCATAATAGATTGACCTTAAGTACTCAAAACAATAGCACTTAAAAAGCAGAAAAAACAAAAGCAATCACTAAATTATACGATATCAAACCAAAAAACACCAATGGTAGATGGAGCGAATTATTTTGACAATACTGATTATTCGTTTTAAATTGTCATATGAGCATGAAATAATTGAAAACAAATGGTCAGTATTGGAAATACTATGGCAGTGCGAACAATGCTGGAGACTTAGGGGAAGGCATAAGGAATTCTCAAGAAGGAACCTTGGATCTAGATGGTGGCATTAGCCCGTCCAGTAGTAATGACTAAACTAATATATTAGGCTTCTCTTATTCCTTCTGGTTATAATTGGATATAATACCATAAAACAAAAAAAGAGGGAATCCACTTGCGCAGATTCACCTCTAGTTGAACAATGTTCAGGGATAAGATTCTGTAAATCTTAGTCGATGATATTTCTATCAAAAATGATAGGTCTTGAGCTTCCATTCACATAGTAAGCTTGGCCATCTTCGACATAGTATAATTTTAGTTCGTAGCTGTTTCCTTCTTTAGCTTGAGTATTGATGAAGACTGTTTCTTGCGCATATCCAGGATAAGAAAAAGTCAACCCTTTTCTATCTTTTCCATTTGGATACATCTTGTTAGATTCGATAAAAGAAAGTGCTTCTCCGTTATCCATATCCACAATTCTCCATTCAAATTCAGCATCCAATAAAAGTGCAGGTACTGCGTTTTGAAGGTCAAAGTTAATAACGGTATATTTCCAGTTACGGCCTTCCTTTTTTAGTTTGTTCAGACTATCGCCGTCTCTGTCTGACTTTATGGAAACCCCTCTATAATCGACAATTGTTTTGTCCATTATGTTTTTAAGGTTTGTCATCTTGTTTGCAACAACTACTTTTTCTTCATGCTTTTCTTCTACGATTTTCATGTCCTTTGTAGAAGTAATACGCATGTAGTTTAATTGTGCAATCTGCTCCTCTAATTCAGTAACCTTATCTGCCAAAGCAGTTTGTTTCTTTTTTGCAGATTTCTTTACTTTTTGGAAAGTCTTGATTTGAGACTTGACAAAGTCTAATTCTTGCTGACGAATTTTTAATTCATTTTCAACAGCCGCTAGACTTTTCTTGCTCTTCTGCACTTGCTTTCGCAAAGAGAAAAGATCCTCTTGTAACAAGTTTAAGCTGTCTTTGACTAGGTCAAGCTCTACAGTCAGTAAATAATTGGAAGTGTTTAATTCTTCGATTTCAGAAGATTGATCTTCGATAGTAATGGCTTGTTCAGCTACCGTATTATTCAAAGTCTTGACGATGTTTTCGTAAGAAATGATGCTACTGTGTTGAAAAGCACTTACTGTAAGCAAGCCAACAATAATAGTGGCTGATGCGAATAGTTTAAAGTTAGTACTCATGGTATGGTTTGTTTTAAAATAAGCAATGGTGTAAGTGGTATTGGTTATTTCATATTAGTTATTTCAAATATTATTCCAAAAGATGATTTTTGAAAAATTATAATGTGTTTTTATTGGGAATCACTGAGAATGCCTATATACTAGGTGGTTCTCTAGTATAATATTTTACCACCTTCAACTCCCTCATCTGCGAAAATCTGCTAGATCTGTTGTATGATGATATTGAAATCACAACCTTATTTTTCGACTTGAACCTTTCATTTTTTCCAATGTTTAAATGGGAAATAAGAGGATATGGCTGAAATAGTGAAATGGGATGTGGACGGAATGTCCTGTGTGAATTGCGCACAATCCATTGTTAGTTATCTGGAAGAGTCAAATCTAGACAAGGTGCATGTTGACTTTGCTTCAGGTAAGGTGTCTTTTCTTCCTACAGAAAAATCTCCTACGCTAGATCAACTCAAACGAGGACTCAAGCGTATTGGGTATGAGGTGCTTTCAAAGGATTCAAAACCCAAGTATTGGACTTTAGAGCGAAAACTGATAGTTTCGGCTATTTTTACCATTCCTTTAGTTTTAGGCCATTTTTTGATGATGGCAGGCGTTTCGCTTGGCTTTTTAGGGAATCACTGGGTACAATTTGCGTTGAGCTTACCCGCTATTATAATAGGATTGAATCATTTTGGCAAAAGCGCCATCGGCTCATTAAGAGGGGGCGTGCCGAATATGGATGTTTTGGTTTTTGTAGGTGGCCTAGCTGCAACTGTATATAGTTTAGTGGGATTGGTGTTGAATGAACCCAATTATATTTTTTTGAAACAGCCGCCTCAATTTTTACACTCGTATTACTAGGGAATTGGTTTGAACATCGATCGGTGAAGCAAACGACTTCGGCATTGACTGCATTACAAGAATTAGTGCCCGCAGTAGGAATGAAAATCATGCCTTCTGGAGCAGTAGTAGAAGTTTCGACAGATGAATTAAAAATAGGAGATATCGTTCAAGTCAATGAAGGGGATAGTATCCCTTGCGATGGAGAAATCGTGCAAGGCTTTGGCTCTGTGGATGAGGCGATGATTACAGGGGAAAGTTTGCCAGTCGAAAAATCTTCGGGTTCTACTACCTATGGAGGCACTATCTTGCAAGAAGGGAATCTACAAGTAAAAGTGACGGCGGTTGCGGAAAGCACTTTGCTAGGCAAAATCATCGACCTTGTAGAGAAAGCACAAAATGACAAACCGCCTATTCAGCGTTTGGCGGATCGCATCAGTGCGATTTTTGTACCAGTGGTTATTTCGATTGCGGTCTTAACTTTTATCGTTTCATGGATGTTTTTTGATGTATCCGCTACTCGTGCCTTGATGAATAGTATAGCCGTATTGGTGATTTCATGCCCTTGTGCAATGGGATTAGCGACGCCTACCGCAGTGATGGTTGGGGTAGGGCGAATGGCACAGCAAGGTATCGTAGTGAAAGGAGGACAAACGGTAGAGGTGTTAAAAGAAATAAAAAATATTGTTTTTGACAAGACAGGAACCTTAACAACGGGTCAATTTAAAATTGATAATATTAATTATTTTGATTCTGATTCGGACGAAGTTCATCGGATCATAAGTGCATTGGAATCCAAATCTTCTCATCCACTTGCCATTAGTCTCCTTTCGGAAATGAAATTGAGAATGGGGGAGAGACAATCTGTTTTGGAACTTGAAGTCACGGAAAAGAAAGGGCTAGGGATAGTAGGAAAGTCTCAAGATGGGAAAGAGTATCAATTAGGTTCAAAGCGTATTTTGGCGCAAGCCCCCGATACGAATCATGACTTATACCTTACGGAAAATGGACACTTAATGGCGACCATAGATTTGAAGGATGATATCAAAAAAGGTGCGAAAGAAACCATTGAATACTTTCAAGAAAACGGCATAGAAGTCATTATGCTTTCTGGAGACAGGCAAGAAAAAGTAGAAAAAGTAGCAGCTGAACTAGGCATTAAGACCTTTTATGCTGAGCAATTACCCGAAGAAAAACTAAGAAAGATTTCGGAATTATCTGCCCAAGCCCCTACGGCTATGGTTGGAGATGGCGTGAATGACGCACCGGCTTTAGCAAAAGCGACTCTAGGGATTTCTATGGGTCAGGCATCAGCGGTAGCAATAGAATCGGCACAGGTAATCCTACTGAATGACAACTTAGTTTCCTTGAAAAAAGCATTTCAAATAGGAAAAGTAACCGTAAAAACCATTTGGGAAAATCTATTTTGGGCATTCTCTTATAATATTGTAGCCATCCCCATTGCTGCATTAGGTTTTTTAAATCCTATGTGGGGAGCCATGTTTATGGCATTTTCAGATGTGGTGGTTATTGGTAATTCTATTCGTTTAAAAAGACGAAAACTGAATTGATGTTAGAAGTCAAAGCAGCCCAGTTTTGACTTTTTATGATGCCCCCATTTATTTTTTTGCTTACGCCAATTTGTAATATTAAACCCTAGATGTAAGTAAACATCACTGCCTGTGAAATCCTTTTTTACGAGAAAACTGCCGACGTCATCAGTGCCAATAGAAAGAAATCCTAGTCTTGCGGCAACTCCCATCCGAACGGATTGCCATTCACTTAGCAGAATAGGCATTGAGAAAGAAAAAAAACGTCGTTCATATCTTGGTTGAATGGCAAAGGTTGTGCTTCGCTCTATTTGATGTGGGAATAGGCGAATGGGTTGAACGATAACGCCTCCTAAGAAATAATTAGGTGCAATTTGATAATCTCCTTGAATGCTTATCGCAGCAGGCATCCCTAATGAAAATGAAGATCCCTTGAGAGAAGCGGTGCTATCCTTAAAAGCAATCTTACTTAATTTCGATTCTAATTCCTGAATGGTATTTGTGTTTTTTAAGTCTACAAAATCAATAGTGATTTCTCTTGGAATGGGTGATGAGTTATGATACCTAGCTTGTTTTATTTTGCTTACGCCAAAATCTAATAGTGAAACGCCTAAACGGTATTGATAGCCTTGGCTAGTGCTTTTTTGCATCACAAAGCCTAAGTCTGTACTAAAACCCTTGCCATAGAAATTAAACTTGGGCTTAAATTGATCAAGCTCCGACCAGTTAAATTGGTCAATATTGGGTGTCGTGAACGCAAAATGTACATCGGGTTGCTCGATATAGATTGAATCTTTATTTAGTTTGGTATAGGGTAGCGATTGGTTTAAAGAGAAAAAAACACTTTCGGAAAGACGATTGTATTTAAGATTGACACCCAATGCAAATGTCCAATCGCTATTTTCAAAAGAATAGCCATAGTGTATGCCTGATTCATGCCAAATGGCTCCTGCTGCTCCAAAAGGAGTAAGGGTAAAAGCTTCATTATATGGATGTCGATTATATGCATGATAACCGAGATTAACGGGAATTTTTGTCAATGAGAAAGCGGCTCTAAAATTTAAAAATACACCTAGGCTATGCTGTTGATTGATTTTTAATAAGACAGAAGGCCCAGATAGAGTAGCATTAAGTTTTACGTAAGTTTTTTTACTTTTATCATATAAATCACTAACCAATGTTTTAGGAGGTGGGTTTTGACCCTCTAAAGATTTATGGGTTACGACGGAAGTTTCATTACCGAAGCTAAAGACATTTGCATTCTTTATATAGCCGTAATTATTTGAACCATAGACTCCGATTCCGGCAAGATGAATACTAACGGTCGTGGGCTGTATAGCGGGTAAAGCAGGATTTAACCAAGCCTGTTCTAGGCCCATATAATTATCCAAGCGAGCACCTAACTGTTCTTGAGCCATTGCAAGCTGAAAAAACAACAGGAATAAACCAAAAATTTTTAATTTCAAAGACATTAAAGTGCTTTAGACCTCCTAAAACGAAAAGCTCGTCTGCTGTAGTATAACGTCTTAGTAAAGGATTTACCCCCGGAGAGGTAGTTGATTCAGATCTATTTTTTTCAATAGAAAGAGTACAAGCACTAGCTAGTTTATGAAGGTTTTTATGAAGAACAAAATAATGGTAACTACTCACCATCTGTAATATTTAGGTTTTTTACGAAGTAAAAAGGAAAATGGGGAAATCAAAAGATGTCACCAATAAACGATGGCTTATAAGGAGCTAAGGTTTAATTGGTAGCGTCAAGCTGCCAGGACAAAAGTCATCTTTGAAGGAAAACTAGGTAGGGTCTGAAAAAAAAATCCTTTCTCAACTTGTATTATAGCTTACGTCGAATCAAAATTTCCTCATCGCTAAAAACCACCCAGCTAAAATCATAGACATGATTGACCATTTTTCCTTGATTGTTTAGGTGATAAGCGGTGACGTATGAATAATTAAAATGTTTTTTGTCAAGCTTAATTTTTGGCATTTTCTTTTGTTTGCTGTTTTTGCCCATGAGTTCTAGGAGAATTGACCTGTTTCTATGTAGGATGGTATTCACTTTATGAGTAGCTTTATTCGTTACCTTTCTCAATTTTATATGGTACTTGTTTTTGCAATTTAGGGAGCAAAAAATTTTGTCCGATCTTCCGGTAACGGATTTTTTACAAATTATGCAACTGCTTGCCCCCTTTAGGTTTGCATCGTTTTTTGTTTTTTCCATGATAGTGGTTTGATAGCTAGACACGAAGAGCAAATGTAGATAAAAGACTTGAAGAAGCCAAAAGTTTTGGGATTACAAACCGATGAAAAAGGTGTCAAGTTTGTTTTTAACGGTTAATAACTGATATTAACGGTTAATATCCGTTATTAACTGTTAAAATTGACTAAATTTCATAACTCTTTGGTTTAGTTTGCTTTATAAAGATTTAAGTTCTAGTTTTGTGTATAGAATATTTTGTTTTTGACCTCGAAACTATGATTACAATTTCAAAAAATATGTTTTATGGCAAAGCCCAAGTAGTACTTGAGTTTGAGCCAAATCTTGAATTGCAGCAGTTAATTAGTAAGATACCTTCAGTGCGATATTCGTCAAGTACGCAGATGTGGTATATGGACTATGATACCAAATCATACGAGGCATTGAAAGCGCTTGGTTATAAAATCATCATTAAAAAACCTGGACCCACGGTTAGCCGTGCCAATACCAGCATAGATTCCTATTCAGAGTCGCAAGCAGTACTTTCTCAGATACTTTCTCCGAAAGGAATAGTTAGGGATGCTGACATACCCCTTACGGGGAAGAAGATAGTGATGAATAATCAGCAATTTCAGTTGAAATTGCCGTACAATGTTTCAGATATTAAATTTCTCAAGTTGCTGAAACACTCTTATTGGAATATGCAGCAGAAAACTTGGATTATAAAAGCAACCCTCGCCAATCTTGAAGCGCTGCAAAATGAATTTCATTTGTGGAGCAAAGAAGCGTTTATGGCTCATTTTGAATTAATTTCTATGGTGGAAAATCCTATGGAAATTGTCTTATACAATATCGAAATAAGGCGCTTGTGAAATTGTCTGGATACAAGGTTGACGTACATTTTATGAAACAAGTCCCTAAACGAGACTACTTGAAAGGACTAAACTGTTGGGTCATCCCTAATGAATCCAAAATCATTGAACGGATAGTGGATCATTACCGGGAAAAAGGCGCAAAAATCATAAACAGATTGCCCAAAAAAGAAAGTTTTTACCGTAAGGAAGAGCGATCACTCGGGAGCAAGCAACAATATTTGGTAGGGAAATACCCGCTTCCATATCAGCTAATCCTTAAGGAATATACCGATACGATGATTTTGCAGCGGTATAGTTGGCAATCAGTCCAGTCTTATGTTTCTGCCTTTTTTCATTTTGTAGAAGGTGTAGGGCTAGCGCAAGTTTCTTCTGCTGACGCAAAATCCGTAAATGATTATTTGGTTCAAATCTCGAAGAAGAAAGTCTCCAATAGTTTCTTAAACCAAGTAACTAGTGCGATAAAATTTTACTACGAAAAGGTTATATTTCGACCTGACTTTAAGATGGAACGACTCAAACGGCCTAGAAAAGGGAGGAACCTGCCAGATATCTTAAGTGTAGGGGAAGTTGAGCGCCTTTTAAAAGGGCTTTCCAATTTGAAGCACAAGACCCTCTTATATACGATATATAGTGGAGGCATGCGTGCGAGTGAAGTCTTGTCTATTAGAATCAATGACATCCATTGGGATCGAAATCAAATCCTTATCAAAAATGGAAAGGGAAAGAAAGATAGAATGGTCTCTCTGAGCCAAACGCTAAAAGAGATTTTAAAACTATATTTTGACCAGTATCAGCCAGCATATTGGTTATTTGAAGGACAAAATAGAAAACATCAGTATAGCCCTTCTAGTCTGCAAAAAGTTGTCAAGAAGGCTGCCCACTTAGCTGGGATTACGAAGAAAGTTACTCCCCACACCCTTCGGCATTGTTTTGCAACCCACCTTATGGATTCGGGTGTAGGTATTCGTTATATTCAAGAACTATTAGGTCATAAAGACATCAAAACGACCTTGATTTATACGCATGTGACAACTTCATCGGTAACGTCCATTACTAGCCCCTTGGATAATTTATCTTTGGATTCATAAGGAATTTGGTTAATTAATATATAAATTGTTTGAATAGTACAAATAATTTCGTATCTTTACGCTCAAAGGATGAAATCCGTCGCCAGAAAATGTTGATAAACGGAAGTTGTTTATCGAAAAGGTGTGGATATAAGTAAGTTATCTTTTATCATAAAGATAAAATTTTACTCACCAAGAAAAGGAGTCCAAAGATTATAATAGAATTA
>JAJRQS010000211.1 GCA_024280135.1 Bacteroidota bacterium
AAAAAGCAAAGTGGTGGTTCTGGTTTATTTGCAGTAATGAGTTTTGAACTTGGACCGGCAGATGAAGAATTTATGGAGTCAGAGGACTTTAAGAGCGGTAAAGTTAAATTGCAATTCGTTAACAACATTACAGGTGGTTCTATTCCTAAAGAACTTTTACCATCAGTCATCAAAGGGTTTAACTCGATGATGAAGAATGGGGTTCTAGCTGGATATAACATTGATAGCATGAAAGTTCGTGTGTATGATGGTAAGATTCACCCAGTAGATTCAAAACCAATTGCATTTGAACTATGTGCTAAAGAAGGATTTAAAGCAGCTGCAAAACAAGCAGGGGCACAAATTCTGGAGCCTATAATGAAATTGGAAGTGGTAACACCCGAAGAATATGTAGGTCCTATAATTGGGGACTTAAATAGACGTAGAGGTTTACCAAAAGGACAAGATACAGCAGCTGGGGGGGCGGTAGCCATTCAAGCTGATGTGCCATTGTCTGAAATGTTTGGATATGTTACAAACTTGCGTACAATTACAGCAGGGAGAGCATCTTCATCCATGGAGTTTTCGCATTATGCGCCTACTCCAAAGAGTATTTCGAAAAAAGTTATTGACGAGGCCAATGGCACCGTCAGTGCATAAATATTATTTTTTAATTGATTTGAAACAGGGTTATGAATCAGAAAATTAGGATTAAATTACGTTCGTATGACCACAATTTGGTTGACAAGTCAACCGCTAAAATTGTTAAGACGGTACGTAATAGCGGTGCTCTAGTAGTGGGCCCGATTCCGCTGCCCACGAAGAAAGAGATCTTTACAGTCTTGCGTTCACCACATGTGAACAAAAAATCTCGTGAGCAGTTCCAACTTAGAACGCATAAGCGTTTGATAGAAATTTTTACTCCAACTCCTAAGACAGTGGATGCATTGTCCAAGTTGGAATTGCCAAGTGGCGTAGATATTCAGGTTAAACTTTTTTAAACCTGAGTTTGCATTACTGCTGATAACATTATTCCTTTTTTAAATTTTAAAATCGTCAACTGTGAACGGTTTAATAGGTAGAAAAATTGGTATGACTAGCATCTATGATGATGCAGGTCGTAACGTAGCATGTACGGTGATTGAAGCCGGACCATGTGCTGTAACGCATGTAAAGCGCCCGGAGACGGACGGTTACTATGCTATACAACTTGGATTCGCCGATGCCAAGGAGAAAAATACAACCAAAGCGCTGAAAGGTCATTTTGCGAAAGCGAATACGACTCCTAAACGTAAATTGGTTGAATTTAGAGACGCTGAACTCGATAAGGGTTTAGGGGATGTTGTAACAGTCGCTGATGTCTTCAAAGAAGGAGATATGGTGAATGTTGTAGGTACCTCTAAAGGTAAGGGTTTTCAAGGCGTTGTAAAAAGACATAACTTTAAGGGTGTCGGTGATGCAACTCATGGTCAACACAACCGGTTAAGAGCTCCAGGTTCTATTGGTGCTGCTTCTTATCCAGCGAAAGTTGTGAAAGGGATGCGTATGGCGGGTCAAATGGGTAACAAAAGAGTGAAAACCCAAAACCTGACTGTTTTGAAAGTTTTGCCTGAAAAGAATTTGATCCTTGTTAAGGGGGCTATTCCAGGACACAAAGGCTCATTCGTAATTATTGAAAATAGAACCTAGGTTCAAATAAATCATCGACAAATGAAAATCGATATATTTAATACACAAGGAAGCTCAACAGGTCGTCAAGTAGATTTACTTGATAGTGTATTTGGCGTAGAGGTCAATGAACACTGTATGTACCTTGCGGTAAAACAATATCTTGCTAATCAAAGACAAGGAACTCATAAGTCTAAGGAACGCGGAGAGATTAGAGGTTCTAGAAAGAAACTTTTCAAACAGAAAGGAACGGGGGGAGCAAGAAGAGGTGACATTAAGAGTCCGTTGTTAAGAGGTGGAGGTCGTGCTTTTGGTCCTAGACCACGAGATTATAGCTTCAAGCTGAATAAAAAAGTAAAATCCTTGGCAAGAAATTCTGCTTTGTCCTCTAAAATGGCAGCTGGAGAAATTAAGGTTGTAGAAGATTTTAACTTTGAAGCTCCTAATACAAAGCAAATGATGACTATTTTGTCTAGTTTGCAAGGAGAATCAAAAAAAGTGCTACTTGTTACTACAGGTTTCGATAAATTTGTAGAAAAGGCAGCTTCTAATATTTCTGGTGTAAATGTTATTGCGGCTAAGGATATAAACACTTACCAAGTATTGAACGGAGATATAGTACTCTTTCAAGAAGGTGCAGTAAATGTGGTTAACGAGCTTGGCTCAAAATACAGTAAGAATTAAATTGTCATGATAAAACGAATTCTAATTAAGCCTGTCATTACTGAAAAATCGGAACTGTTAAGTTCTAAGGTAAATCAGTACTCTTTTGTGGTCGAAAAAAAGGCAAACAAAATTGAGATCAAAAAGGCAATTGAAAAAAAATATGGCGTGACTGTTGAAAAGGTCAGCACTATGATTGTTCCAGGTAAGTCTAAGATGAGATCTACTAGATCTGGTCATGTAAAAGGACGTACTTCTAGTTATAAGAAAGCAATAGTTTCTGTAGCAGAAGGGGAAGAATTAAATATTTACGGAGAAGAATAAACTGAAACGATGGGAATCAAAAAATATAAACCAGTAAGTCCTGGTCTTCGGACCAAAGTAACCAACTCTTTTGAGGAGATTACTACAGATAAGCCAGAAAAAAGCTTGTTAGCTAAAAAAACTAGATCTGGTGGAAGAAACAGTTCTGGACGTATGACTGTTCGCCAAAGAGGTGGTGGACACAAGAAGCGTTATAGAATTATTGACTTCAAAAGAGATAAGGATGGAATACCTGGAGTTGTGAAGACAATTGAGTATGATCCAAACAGAACGGCTTTTATTGCACTCGTTTTTTATGCGGATGGTGCGAAAAGATATATTCTTGCGCCACGTGGCATAAAGGTCGGGGATGCAATAATGTCTGGAGAAAAGGCAACGCCAGATACCGGTAATAGCTTGTTCTTAAAAGATATTCCTTTGGGTTCTGAAATCCATAACATTGAGATGCACCCAGGTCAAGGTGGCGCTATCGTTAGAAGTGCAGGGGTGTATGCAGTCCTCACAGGTAAGGAAGGGCGTTATGCTATTGTACGATTACCTTCTGGGGAGTCAAGAAGAATCTTGATTAACTGTAAAGCGACAATGGGAAAGGTTGGAAACCAAGATCACAGTTTGTTAGTCATCGGTAAAGCGGGTGCAAACAGATGGAGAGGAAAACGTCCGCATGTAAGAGGGGTGGTAATGAACCCTGTCGATCACCCAATGGGTGGTGGTGAAGGACGTGCATCAGGTGGTCACCCACGTTCTCGTACTGGAATCAAGGCGAAAGGTCAGAAGACGCGTAACCGGAACAAGTATTCTAGTAAGTTGATTATTTCAAAACGAAAAAAATAAATCCTTAAGATATGCCTAGATCACTAAAAAAAGGACCTTACGTCTACCATAAGTTAATTAAAAAGGTAGCAAAGGCTAAGGAATCAAAGAAGAAACAATTAATAAAGACTTGGTCAAGGTCTTCTATGATTATCCCAGATATGGTTGGTGAAACTATTGGGGTACATAATGGTAAGATTCATATCCCAGTATTTATAACAGAGAGTATGGTTGGTCACAAACTTGGCGAATTCTCTGCAACAAGGACTTTTAAAGGTCATTCGGGTAACCGAAAATAATTTTTAAACCACTACTTTTTAGTGTAACTGATTGAGTGAAATGGAAGCTATAGCAAAATTAAGGAATTGCCCAATGTCCCCTCGTAAGATGAGGTTGATTGCGGATTTAATTAGAAATAAGCCTGTTGATGAGGCTCTTGGAATATTAAAATTTACCAAGAATGAAGCGTCAATTTGGTTAGAAAAATTACTACTTTCAGCAGTAGCCAATTGGGAATACAAGCTGGAAGGTAGTGCTGATTCGGATGACTTTAGTGTGATTGTAAAAACCATTTTCGTAGATGGGGGCAGGATGCTGAAGCGTATTCAACCAGCACCACAAGGTCGTGCACATAGAATAAGAAAACGTTCTTGTCATGTGACCATCATTATTGAAAACAAATTACCATTGGAGACAGAGTCTTCTGTGGTAGAAATTGAAGAAGCATAAATCATCCACAATGGGTCAAAAGACAAATCCAATAGGCAATAGATTAGGCATCATCCGTGGGTGGGAGTCTAATTGGTTCGGAGGCAAAAATTTTGCTGAGAATGTTGT
>JAJRQS010000212.1 GCA_024280135.1 Bacteroidota bacterium
AATAAACGCGACCGAAGGAAGCATATAAACGCGACCGAAGGGAGCATATAAACGCGACAAAGGAGCAAATAAACGCGACAAAGGAGCAAATAAACGCGACAAAGGAGCAAATAAACGCGACAGAAGGAAGCAAATAAACGCGACCGAAGGAAGCATATAAACGCGACCAAAGGGAGCATATAAACGCGACAAAGGAGCAAATAAACGCGACAAAGGAGCATATAAACGCGACCGAAGGAAGCACTTAAACGCGACAAAGGAAGCACTTAAACGCGACAAAGGAGCAAAAAAAATCCTAACTTTGCCATGAATAAAAAAACCATTTCTTATGATTAGAGTATTAGCCAATGACGGCATCCATCCACACGGTCAATCATTGCTAGAAGCCGCTGGTTTTCAAGTCATTACCGACAAAATAGCTCAAGATGCTTTGCCAACTGAGATCAATAACTTTGATGTCATCATCGTGCGTAGTGCAACCAAAATACGGCAATCGTTAATCGATCATAGTGGTGGACGGCTAAAAGTTGTCTGTCGTGCGGGTGTAGGGCTTGACAATATTGATGTTGCTTACGCCAAAGAAAAAGGTATTGCTGTATTTAATACGCCAGCTGCTTCTTCCCAATCAGTTGCTGAATTGGTCATGGGGCACGTGTTGAGCATCTCTAGGTTTTTACACCGAGGTAATCGAAATATGTATGGGGGTGATTTTAAAGCACTCAAGAAAGAATATGCCAAAGGCAAACAAGTTGCAGGTAGTACAATGGGCATTATTGGATTTGGTCGTATTGGTGTAGCGGTGGCACGAATGGCAATGGGTATGGGTATGAAAGTGATGATAGCCGATCCTTATGTAGAAAAAAGAGAAATTCCATTGTTTCCTGAACATCTAGGTGTACAATCCAAGACGATTGTTTATTCTAAAACCATAGAAGAAGTGCTCAAGGAGGCAGATGCTCTAAGTTTGCATGTACCTTCCTTTGACAAACCGCTTATCGGTGCTAAAGAAATAGCCATGATGAAGTCTGATGCTATCTTAATCAATGCGGCACGAGGTGGTGTGGTGGATGAAGATGCACTTTTGGCGGCATTGGATAATGGGCATTTGATGGGTGCTGGATTAGATGTTTTTATTGGAGAACCTAATCCAAAACCTGCTTTACTCAACCATCCTAAAGTAAGCGTTTCTCCACACATCGGTGCATCTACTAATGCAGCTCAAAAGGCCATTGGGCAAGAACTTGCAGATATTATTATTGGTTTTTTTGAATAGAAAATTGTGGGATTGAATATGAACCTAATTCCCACAATTACAAGTATAGCTTCCAAAAAACTTGTCGGAAAAAGAATAAAAATGTCCTTAGCTAATGATAAGACTGGGGATTTATGGGAATCATTTATGCCATACAGGCATGACATTAATCGGAGTTCCAATGATTTGATTTCTCTACAAGACTATGGAAAAGTTGTAAGCTCTGGTGATTTTAATCAAGCATTTGATAAATGGGCTCTAGCAGAAGTGGAAGACTTTAAAGCTATCCCGGATGGGATGGAAACTATGCTATTGACTGGAGGACTTTATGCCATTTTTAACTATAAGGGTCTGCCCACCGATCCTAGTGTTTTCATTTACATTTTTCGTGAGTGGCTTCCTAAGTCGGAATATGAACTGGACAACAGACCTCATTTTGAGGTACTTGGAGAAAAATATAAAAATGGTGATCCAAATTCTGAAGAGGACATATATGTCCCCATCAAATTAAAATGCTAAAATATTAGGGGCTTTCGCTCATCTCTCGTTCTAATGGCTAACAAATCAAAACTACAATGAAAGTATTATTAACACTATTTTGTCTATTCACAATGTCAACTATTTTTGCGCAAGCAGAAACAGATTTTATACACATAGATCAATTTGGCTATCGGCTAAACGATGAGAAGATAGCGGTTATTTCAGATCCCCAAATAGGTTATAACTCGAATGAATCCTTTGCGCCGGGCACTTCCTATCAAGTACGAAAAATCGATGGAACGACTGTTTTTACAGGAAATATCACCCAATGGCACAATGGAGAGACAGATACACTTTCTGGTGATAAAGCTTGGCATTTTGACTTCTCTTCTATCAATACTCCTGGTGACTATTACATTTATGATGCGACCAACAATGTAAAATCGTATACTTTCAAGATAGCTGATGACATCTATCAGAACGTACTCGACCAAGCACTTCGTGCTTTTTATTACCAGCGCTGTGGCACCACGAAGGCATCTCCCTATGCGCAAACTCCTTGGACTGATACTGATTGCCACTTGGGTACTCTACAAGATTTAACTAGCCGTTCAATCTTAGATAAAGATAATGCTGCAACCGAAAAAGATTTATCTGGCGGTTGGCACGATGCAGGAGATTATAATAAGTATGTTAATTTCTGTTTAGCACCTGTCCATGACCTACTCGCCGCGTACGAAGAATTACCCACTATTTGGGGCGACAATCTTAATATTCCAGAAAGTGGAAATGGTATTCCAGATATTTTGGATGAAATCAAATGGGAATTGGACTGGCTATTAAAAATGCAATTGGCAGATGGATCTGTAATCATGAAAATTTCTGTTGACTTATACCAACAGGCTTCTCCTCCTTCTACCGATGCTGCGGCCAGGTATTACAGCCCTACTGCATCTTCTGCGACTCGAACCGCTTGTAGTATATATGCTCATGCTGCTATCGTCTATCAATCTATTGGGATGACTGCTTACGCAAATCTGCTAAAGTCCAAAGCTGAATTAGCTTGGACTTGGCTCCAAAACAATCCGGCCACTTCTACTTATGACAATGCCGGATTTGGTAGTGCCAACCCTGAAGTATCTGCCTATGAACAAGAAGCTACTCTTTTTACAGCTGCTGTTTATTTGTTTGAATTGACTGGAGAGGCTACTTATCAAACTTATGTAGATGCACACTATACTGATATACATGCTTTACAATGGAACTTTTGGTATCCATTTGAGACCGTTTTTCAAGATGCTCTTTTGTACTATGCCGCTTCCGCAAATGCGACCAACGCCGTAAAAAATGCGATACTGAATAGTTTCAAGTCTTCGGTCAAAACCAATAATGTGGAATTATTCCCAGCTTATCAAGCTTTCTCTTCTCCGTATCGTGCGTACCTTAAAGAGTCAGCCTATGTCTGGGGCAGTAATCGTGTCAAAGCCAACTCTGCACTTCTTTATTATAATGTGATCACGCACAAAGCCGATCCAGCGATGGATGTTACATACGAAAAAGCGGCGGAAAATTATGTTCATTACTTACATGGAGTCAATCCTCAAAATTTAGTTTACCTCTCCAACATGAATAATCATGGAGCGTCTAAATCCTGTCAAGAAATTTACCATGTATGGTTTGCCGACGGAAGCCCACTAGATGCGAACCCCGCTCCTGGTTTTGTACCGGGTGGTCCCAATCCTAATTTTGACCCAACGACTGATGTCACCATTTCTCCACCAGAAGGGCAACCTGCAGAAAAATCCTATAAAGATTGGAATACAAGCTACCCAGAAAATTCATGGGAAATTACAGAACCTGCTAATGGATACCAAGCCAGTTATGTCAAAATGTTGTCCAAGTTTGTGCAACCGTCTTCTCCATTACCTATCACTCTTTTGGAACCATTGACAGCCTCTATTTTTAATAATCAAGTATTACTACAATGGATAACCGCTACGGAAATCAATAACAAAGGTTTTGAGATTCAACGAAGTGACGAAAGTTTAAATTTTCAAAAAATAGACTTCATTCCCGCTAGTACCGCAAATACAACTACAAAAAATTACCGTGCCCTTGACCCCAACCCTTCTGTCAATAATTACTACCGTTATAAGCAAATTGACGTGGATGGTCATTTTAGTTATTCAGATATTGTGCATATTCAATTTAGAAAAGACCTCTTCCGAATAACGCCTAATATCCTATCTAATAAACCATTATCTTTTGAAATCACCACTATGGCTCCTACAAATGGTGTCCTAACTATTTATGATAGTAACGGGAATAGGGTTCTTTCTAAAAACCTAGGTCATTTAACCAAAGGGCTTAATTCCATTACGATTAATCAGACTTGGGCAAGCGGATATTATTATGCATCTGTGCGTATGGCTGGCACCGTATTGGTTCAAAGTTTTGTGGTCGAATAAGGGAAGATTAAACCCCGATCTATTGAATTTTGTTCAGCCTCGAATGTACGAATTTGATATTTACTGATGAAGAAAATTGAGCCATATGACTAGGAGCAATACTGTTCAAAAAAGTAAGGAATCGTTTCTATCCCCCGATAGTAATTAAACAAACCGTAGTGTTCATTGGGAGAGTGAATCACATCACTGTCTAGTCCAAACCCCATTAAGACGACGTTGACTTTAAGTACTTGCTCAAACAAGGCCACTATTGGGATACTGCCTCCTCCCATTTGAGGGATCACATCTTTTTTAAAAGTCTTTTTCATCGCAGCTTCAGCTGCTCTATATTCTTTTGAATCAATTGGGGTGACCGCAGGATGTCCTCCATGATGGGGTGTCACTTTTACTTTGACAGATTTTGGCGCAAGCGATTTAAAATACTTAGTAAAATCTTTGGTGATTTTAGCAGGATCTTGATTGGATACTAAACGCATACTTATTTTTGCGAAAGCAGCAGATGGCAAAACGGTCTTTGCTCCTTCTCCTATATATCCGCCCCAAATACCATTGACATCTAATGTAGGACGTATGCCTGTACGTTCGATAGTCGTATATCCTTTTTCACCAAAAACTTCTTTTATTTGAAGATCCTTTTTGTATTTAGTTTCAGAGAAGGGTGCTTTGTTTAGAGCGGCTCTTTCTGCCTTAGCATAATTCTTCACATCATCGTAGAATCCCGGAATAGTTATCTTATTATTTTTATCATGCAACTGAGCAATCATCTTCGCAAGGATGTTAATGGGATTGGCAACAGCTCCTCCATAAACACCCGAGTGCAAATCTCGATTGGGTCCGACTACTTCGACTTCCACATATGACAACCCACGTAACCCAACTGTAATCGAAGGCGTTTTATTTCCAATAATAGAGGTATCGGAAATCAATACAACATCACATGCCAATTGCTTTCTATTTGCTTTGCAGAAAATACCTAAATGAATCGAACCAACTTCCTCCTCACCTTCTATCATAAACTTGACATTACAAGGTAGTTCTTTGGTTGCAATCATCGCTTTTACGGCTTGGACATGCATCAATACTTGTCCTTTGTCGTCAGCTGCTCCACGAGCAAAGACCGCACCTTGAGGATGGTTTTTAGTTTTTTTGATGGTCGGTTCAAAAGGCGGTGTGTCCCATAGATCAATTGGGTCTGCGGGTTGCACATCGTAATGTCCATAAATCAAAACCGTTGGTAGGTTCTTGTCAACGATCCGTTCTCCATAGACAATGGGATGGCCTTTCGTTTTGTTGATTTTTACTTTCTTCAACCCGGCACCTTTTAGTAATTTTGCGACGGCTTTGGCCGCATCTTTTACATCCTTTTTAAAAGTTGGATCTGCACTGACGGAAGGAATCCGTAGTAATGCTTTTAAATCATCTAGGAAAAGATCCTTGTTTTCTTGAATGTATTTTTGCGTTTTGATCATGGTTTTGTACTAGTTAAGAAGGTGAAGCGTAATCTACTTTAAAAAAGGGATGTTTTGTATTTGTACCATAAAATGCTGCAAAAAAGCTGGGCTAATCAAAATGGTAAAGAAAAACCCAAAAACGGCCCCGTAAAAGTGGGCATCATGCCCGATGTTATCTCTGTTTTGTTTAGCTGCATAAGACGAATATATAAGATATGCGACACCTGCAATGATAGTCGGAATACCGATGATTCCATATAGATAAATCATAGACCAGGGTTGAAAAACAGCTGAAGCAAAAAACACCCCAGAAACCCCACCAGAGGCACCCAAAGCACGATAATGGCTAGAATCCTGATGCTTCAAATATGATGGCAAATCTGCAAAAACGATGGCTCCAAGATACATCACTAAGAAGTAAATACTTCCCATCATCTGCCCAAATCCAGCTACAAACCATTGTTCTACTAGGTTACCAAATTGATACAACACAAACATATTGATCCCCAAGTGCATCCAATCTGCATGAATGAATCCAGAGCTCAAAAAGCGATAGTATTCTTTACCTCTTTTCTCTAAATATGGGATGTGCATCAATTTCTCTTTCAAGTTGAAATTGGACATCGCCAAGTACGAAATAAGCACCGTAAAGCCGACAATGATATTGGTAACAGTCATTTTGTGTTTTTTTATTTGGCGAAAATAGCATTTTTATTGGTCATTCAATGCTTTTTCGGCTTAATTCAATCGGTCAATTGCTCCATTGAGGAATCCGTGTCCATCCATCCCGTAAATCCGTGCCTGCCTGAATCGGCAGAGGATAGGTCCCTTCCTAATCCTAACCATGAGCAAATTATTTATACCTGGATGACCCCCACATTAAAAGGCTTCAAAGGTGCTTGGTTCGCAGCTTCG
>JAJRQS010000213.1 GCA_024280135.1 Bacteroidota bacterium
CCACATAAATCCGTAGCAGTATAGCCTATCGTGTGTCCACCTATTACAAATTCTGCACCTGAAGGTTGTCCTCCTGGTTGAGCGATTGTTACTGTTGGGTCTAAGCAAGTTGTTGTTGCAATAGCATCGTCCCAAGTAACCACCGTTCTGTCTTGTCCCGGAGGCACAGCCACAATAACATCATCTGGGCAAGTAATTGTAATTTCTCCCGGATCTTCAGGACTTACAAGAATCGTAAAAGAACAAACTTTTTGATGTCCACATTCGTCCTCGGCTTCATAAATAACCCAATACGGCCCAACAGTCAAGTCTGAACCACTTGGAATACTTGTGAATAAAGATATATCAATATCAGAACCAGTTGGACAAGTTGTCGTCGCAACAGGCATATCCCAAGTAACATTTGCTGTGGTTTGCCCCACAGGAATAATAATGTCTTCTTGGTCGTTAGGGCAAGTTAAAGTCAACTCCCCTAAATCAATTTCATCTCCATCAAAAAAGAATAAAGGACTACCCGTTAGGGCAATATCAGTCGTAGCTACATCTTCTTTTAGGTTTGTTTCTGAATAGTCCCACGCCCGTTTTTCAAGTTGTGTGTATGCAAAAGAGGTTGGGAAAGAATAGGAAGCAGCTGCTACCTCACTGAGATCTGTATCTGTTTTTGCCCAAAGCACATACACATATCTATCATTGACCAAATCTTGAAAAGCACCTCCTCTAATGTTAGCAGGCAAGTTCATTTCTGCCGTTTTTACAGCATCGTATTTCGTACCAGCTAGAGCCAAAGAAGTTGACTTATAGGCAATTCCTTCCGCATTTTTGACTACACCATCATAGGGCGTTGTTCCTGTAAAATTTAAATACATACCCATTAGATCGTACTCGTCATCAGCCGCATCGACTGTCGTTCTATCAGCCAATTGATAAGGGTGAATCTGGCGGATGTCCGCTTGCATCGCCATCACTACAGACTTGATGATGTAGTTGGATTGAGCTTCATCTCCATGAATGGCAATATCATTGAAAGATACTCTAGGAATATTTTGCTCCGTGATGATCCATTCCTTTTTAGGAAAAGACACACCGTTATAGCCATATTGATCTAAAATGGTTTGATAATTATTTTTTCTATTGATCATACCATCTACGGCAGCATCCGAGTGACGATACCGCACCCAATCATTGATACTTGCGTCAAAATGCCCTAGACTTCCATCAATGTCTGGATAAGTATGGAAACCCATAACATCAAAATAAGCTCCGCCCCCTAAAGGATACTCAGCGGTAGGTGTTCCGTCAACAGGATTGTCTGTATTTCTTAAAACTGCGTCTAAAAAGCTTTCGTATCCGACTCCAGCCAAACAAACATAGGCATCTGGATCGACAGTTTTTATTATTTCATAACTAATGCGTAAGGTTCTTACAAAATGCTCGATGGGTGCATTCAAGATATAATCACAAGGGTCTGGATCTTGATCCCACCAGTTTCCCGTTGCATCTCCAGGAGGTCTCCATCCCGTATTCCAAGACAGATCAAAACCAGGCTCATTCCATATTTCCCAAAACTTCACCTGCCCTTTATAAAGAGTGACCGTTTTATATAGGTAGGCCGCATAATAATTATCATCATTGTATGGAGTACCATTGGCGCCTCCGTCCCAAATATCCGTGTAAAGATTAGCAAAAAGCTTAGATTGCGTCACACCATCTGCACAATATACGGTGTGATCTCTGTGTGCTTCCGAAGGAAATCCTACGATACAGGTAATGTCATTCATACCCAAGTTCTCCATATGCAAGAAAGTATTCAACCTCGATTCATAACCCCAAGCCTCCATGAAGCTCTCAAACAGGGCGGGTCTAGCAGTAGCTGCACCAATACCCGTTAAACCTAAATCAGGATTACCTGCTGATAGGTTTGCTAAATCGATGTCAGTATATGGCGGATAATAATCTAAGTTAATACCTTGTCTAAAGACACCTTCGTATGGTTGGACGATGGTGTTGGCGTTGTAGTTGACTTGCGCAAAAAGTGCTGTCGAAAGGACAGTAAAAAGCGCCAAGAGAGTCTGTTTCATGATTCTTTGGTTAAAATTAATTTGAATGGTACTAACAAGGGGGGAATAGAAAACCGAGGCTAAAAGCCGCTGTTTAACTGTGCAAAGATATGCTTATCAAGCCTGTAAAGTTGTAAACAACCCTTTAAATACGGGTATTTACCTATTAAATAAAACTTCTACAATTTGAAAATTTGGATGTCATATTTTTACAATTTGGCAACATTAAGTTTTTTTATATGGCTAGTTCTTTTTTTCCCAAATGTAATAGCTTCAACTTGACGTCTGTGCCAATATCTTGTTGAAAAGTGCTTTACTCTGCAACCCTCTTCCCTTCAAGCAACAAAAATTGTATCTTTACCCAAAAGCTTTATTATGCAGCACTATCCTTTATTGTTTCAACCTTTAGACTTAGGTTTTATCACTTTACGTAATCGAGTTTTGATGGGCTCTATGCATATTGGGCTAGAAGAACAAAAAGGCGGTTTTGCTCAACTTGCACAGTTTTATGCTGAACGGGCCAAAGGCGGAGTTGGGTTGATTGTTACAGGTGGTATCGCCCCCAATCGCGCAGGGTGGGTGTCTCCTTTTTCCGCAAGGATGAAGCCGAGCTTAGTAGCCAAGCATCAACTCATTACCCAAGCAGTACACGCTGAAGGAGGACGCATTTGTATGCAGATATTACATGCTGGAAGATATGGGTATCATCCTTTAGCCGTTGCCCCAATGGCCGTCAAATCTCCAATTTCAAAATTCAAACCTTGGAAATTATCAAAAAGGGGCGTTAAAAAAACGATTCGGGATTTTGTACGTTCTGCGGAGCTTGCGCAAAAAGCTAATTATGATGGAGTAGAGGTGATGGGCTCAGAAGGTTATTTGATTAATGAGTTTATTGCCCCATACACCAATCAAAGAACCGATGAATGGGGTGGATCTATGGAGAACCGTTTCCGTTTTCCGCTAGAAATAGTCCGACAGATTCGAGAAAAAGTAGGGCGTAATTTTATTATTATTTATCGACTTTCGATGTTGGATTTAGTCAAAAATGGCAGCAATTGGGACGAAGTCGTATTATTGGCAAAGGCAATAGAAAAAGCAGGGGCTACGATTATTAATACCGGAGTTGGGTGGCACGAAGCAAGAATTCCTACGATTGCGACCCTAGTGCCTCAAGGTGGATTTAGTTGGATAACCGCACGAATGAAAGGCGAAGTCAACATCCCACTCATTACAAGTAATCGCATCAATACGCCAGAGGTCGCAGAAGATATATTGCAAAGGGGGGATGCGGATATGGTTTCAATGGCCCGTCCATTTCTTGCAGATGCAGATTTTTGCCGAAAGGCAATGGAGAATCGTGCGGATGAAATCAATACTTGCATTGCTTGTAATCAAGCTTGCTTAGATCATATTTTCAAACAAAAACCAGCTACTTGCTTAGTTAATCCGAGAGCCGCCAAAGAAACTATTTATAATATTACGCTTGCGCAAAAGAAAAAAACAGTGGCTATTATTGGAGCAGGAATGGCTGGACTTTCTTCAGCAATTTCTGCTGCCGACCGAGGACATACCGTTCATTTATTTGAGAAAAGCGATACCATCGGAGGGCAATTTCGAATGGCTGCAAAGGTGCCAGGTAAAGCAGACTTCAAAGAAACCATCCGATATTTTTCTAGACAACTAGAATTAAAAGGGGTCCAATTACATTTGAAAACAACACTATCAGCTGAAGCGTTTATAGCTAAAAATTTTGACGAAATAGTCGTAGCCACGGGCGTAAAGCCAAGACAATTATCTATTCCTGGCATCGATCACCCAAAAGTATTGTCGTATCCAGAAGTATTAAATGGTGCAAAAGTTGGTCACTCCGTTGCTATTATTGGAGCAGGCGGTATTGGCTTTGACATGGCGGCCTTCCTTACGGAAAAAGGAGGTGAGCAAAGTTTTGAGGCATTTGCCAAAACCTGGGGGGTTGACATGAGCTACCAAGAACGTGGAGCAATTGCAAAACCCAATCCAAGTCCTGCAACCAGAGAAGTGTTCTTACTCCAACGCTCTGAAGGAAAACTGGGTAGGAAGCTTGGAAAAACAACTGGATGGATTCATCGAAGACTATTAAAATTCAAAAAAGTCAACATGATAGGGGGCGTAGTCTATGAAAAAATTGATGACGCAGGACTTCATATTTCTGTCAAAGGGGTTCGTAAAATTTTATCGGTAGATCAAATAGTAATTTGTGCTGGGCAAGTATCGGAAAACACCCTTTTTGAAAATTTACACAAACAATTAGGAGATAAAATACATCTGATTGGTGGCGCCAAGCTCGCTGGGGAATTAGATGCGCAACGAGCTATTCGAGAAGGCTTTGAGATTGGGCTCCGTTTATGATGACAAGCCACTAGGATCAAAAAAAAATCGAGATGCTGCGCATTTCGATTTTTTGTATCCCTAAAGAAGAAATTACTTCTTTTCTGTCTTTTTCTTGTTACCAGCCTTAGGTCTTGAAACACCATAGCTACCTCTGATGATTTTTCCTTTTTTGGTTCTTTTATCTCCTTTACCCATTGTTGAAGTTTTTACGAAATGATTGAATAAAACCCAAAACAGATGGGTTCATTGAATGGCAAAGGTAAGCATTTTTTTCTTCTTCGCTGAAAATCTATTTATCCGTACATTTGTGCCATGTCTAATACCTCTTTTTCTCGTAATTTATTGACGTGGTCACAAACCTTTGACCGACAAATGCCTTGGAAAGATCGCACTGATGCTTATGCCATCTGGCTTTCCGAAATTATTTTGCAACAGACCCGTGTTGCACAAGGGATGCCTTACTACATTCGCTTTATAGAAGCTTTTCCTACAGTTTTTGATTTGGCGAAAGCAGATGAACAAGAAGTGATGCGTCTATGGCAAGGGCTAGGCTATTATTCCAGAGCTCGAAATTTGCATTTTACTGCGCAGCAAGTAGCCGATGAGTTTGGAGGCATCTTTCCAGATAATTATGATGGTTTACTCAAGCTAAAAGGTATTGGGCCTTATACGGCTGCAGCGATTGCGTCCTTTGCTTTTGGGCTACCACATGCGGTGGTGGATGGCAATGTATTTAGAGTATTAGCTAGGTATTCCGCTAATTTTATTGACATTGGAACACCCGCAGGTAAAAAGGAATTTACCCAATTGGCGAATCAATTATTGGATAAAAAACAGCCTGGAAGATTCAACCAAGCCATCATGGATTTGGGTGCATTGATCTGCAAACCCGCTAACCCATCCTGTAAAGAATGCCCTTTACAGAAAAAATGTCAGGCATTTTCGCAAGATTTAATTACCCAATTACCCGTCAAGGAGAAAAAAATCAAAAGAAAGACACGCTACTTCTACTATTTTGTTTTCCGAAAGGACGGGGACTACTTTATTCAAAAAAGGACTAAAAAAGACATTTGGCATTCACTCTATGAATTTCCAAATATCGAATCCAAAACGGTATTACAAGAGAAAGCAATAAAACTAGCCTTCCAGCAGAAGTATCCAAAAATAAAATTAAAAATTAAAAATAGAGTTGGCCCTATCACGCAACTATTGACGCACCAAAAAATCATCGGACAGTTTTTTGAAATCCCCTTAGTAGATTCTAAAAACTTGAATCTGCCTGCTACTCCCATTGAAAAACTAAAAGATTTTCCATTTCCCAAAATGGTCCTTTCTTTTTTTGACCACATGCCTAAAAAGAAAAAAGCATCGAGGCAATAAAATTTGGTTAAATATAGATTGCGTCTATGTTTATATAATTATTATCTATTTGACTAATATGTTATTTTCCTTGATCTTCGTGTTGTTCGAGCAATTGCTCTGATGAACTGCCAAGTTCGAATCAAAAAAAGATTAAAATGGAAACTACAGAAACAATCTATGCAATGCCTAGAATTGGGGATAAAGCCCCTGATTTTACAGCAAAAACGACCAAGGGCGTTATTAAATTCTCAGATTTCGCAAAGGGTAAATGGACGTTACTTTTTTCGCATCCTGCTGATTTTACGCCAGTATGCACAACCGAAATGAGTGGTTTTGCGACAAGAAAAGCAGAATTTGATGCACTGAATACCGAGCTAATGGGCTTAAGTATTGATAGTGTGCACGCACACTTAGGTTGGGTCAATAATGTCAGAAATAACACAGGTGTGTATTTTGACTTTCCCATCATCGCTGATATCGACATGAAAGTGTCTAAACTATATGGCATGTTACAACCCAATGAAAGTGAAACCGCCGCAGTACGTGCTGTCTTTTTCATTGATCCATCAAAAAAGATTCGTTTAATTATGTACTACCCTTTAAATGTGGGCCGTAACATGAATGAAATTCTAAGAGCCTTGGATGCTTTACAAGTTTCAGACAAAAATGGTGTTGCCATGCCTTTAGACTGGGAGAGAGGGGACAAAGTAATCATTCCTCCACCAAAGAACTTGGAAGAAATGGAGCAACGACTGAGTGATGACTCTTGTGAAAGAACAGACTTTTACTTGTGTAAAAGAGATCTTTAGTATTACCCCAAATTAATGAAGTATCAAGGAGCTGCATGTAGCTCCTTGATACTTCCCTTTCAAATTAAAATAAACAGTTATGAAAAAGATAATACTTTTCAGTTGGATTCTAGCAATGGGATCCATTTTTGTGTCTTGTAAAGACACCTCCACGGACGTGCAGACTACAACCGTTGATGGTAAATCTGGTGCAACCAAAAAGAGTCTATCAAATGTAAAAGCAACTAGCAATAGCGATTGGTGGCCAAATCAAATAAACTTAGGCATCCTTCGACAAAACTCTTCCTTATCCAATCCCATGGGTGAGGATTTTGACTATCACCGTGAATTTAAAAAACTAGATTATCAAGCGTTAAAAGGTGATGTTGAGAAAATTTTAACCGATTCAAAAGATTGGTGGCCAGCAGATTTTGGTAATTATGGAGGGTTGTTCATCAGGATGGCTTGGCATAGTGCAGGTACCTATCGTACGGGAGATGGACGCGGAGGATCTCGATCTGGTCAACAACGTTTTGCCCCTTTGAATAGTTGGCCTGACAATGCAAACTTAGACAAAGCAAGGCGTTTATTATGGCCCATAAAGCAAAAATATGGCAATCAAATATCTTGGGCTGACTTGTTTATTTTGACTGGAAATGTTTCGTTAGAGTCGATGGGTTTTAAAACTTTTGGCTACTCGGGTGGACGTACGGATGAGTGGGAGCCTAAAATGGATATTTATTGGGGGGCCGAAGAAAAATGGTTGAACGATGATAAACGATATTCTAATAAAAGAAATTTGGAAAACCCATTAGCGGCTGTCCAAATGGGACTTATTTATGTAAACCCTGAAGGACCTAATGGCAATCCAGATCCAGTGCTTGCAGCACACGATATTAGAGAAACGTTTGCAAGAATGGGGATGAATGATGAAGAAACGGTGGCTCTAATAGCTGGTGGCCACACTTTGGGTAAAACACACGGTGCAGGAAGTGCTTCCACAATGGGTCCAGCCCCAGAAGCTGCTGGAATAGAAGAACAAGGCTTAGGATGGAAGAATACCCACAAATCTGGAGTCGGTGCAGATGCGAACACTTCCAACTTAGAAGTCATTTGGACATCCACGCCTACGAGATGGAGTCAATTGTTCTTCCTAAACTTATTCGAGAATGAATGGGTATTGACCAAAAGTCCAGGAGGGGCGAATCAATGGGAGGCTAAAGATCCAAAAATGATGGTTCCAGATGCTTTTGACCCAAACAAGACACATAAACCGACCATGCTGACAACAGATCTATCCTTAAGATTCGATCCGGTTTATGAAAAAATATCTCGAAAATTTTATGAAAATCCTAAATCATTTGATGATGCTTTTGCTCGTGCTTGGTTCAAACTAACGCACCGGGATATGGGACCACGAACAGCTTATTTGGGGCCAGAAGCTCCAACAGAAGATTTAATCTGGCAAGATCCGATACCTGCCGTTAATCATCCATTGATCAGCGCTGTTGACATCGCAAATCTTAAAAAAAGTATTTTGAGTTCTGGTTTGACTGTTAGTGAGATGGTCACCACTGCCTGGGCTTCTGCTTCTACCTATCGAAACTCTGATAGACGAGGTGGGGCCAATGGCGCAAGAATTCGGCTAGCTCCTCAGAAGGATTGGGCTGTGAACAATCCCAAGCAATTGGCTAAAGTATTAGCACAACTAGAAAAAATACAAAATACGTTTAATGGAAAATCTGCCAAAAAGGTTTCTATGGCTGACTTAATTGTATTAGCGGGATGTGCGGGCGTTGAACAAGCTTCTGCGAAGGCAGGGTTCAGTCTCAAAGTGCCTTTTACTGCCGGTAGAATGGACGCAACGCAAGAGCAAACAGACGCAGCGTCTTTTGCTGTACTCGAACCGATGGCTGATGGGTTTAGA
>JAJRQS010000214.1 GCA_024280135.1 Bacteroidota bacterium
AAGGCAGATATACTCCCTAATGGAGGGACGCTAAAAGGTCGCCCTATGAATATGCTAGAAACGATGATTGGCAGTCCAGATGATCTAAGCCCTTATGCTCAAATCCTAAAAAATGGTTTAGTGAGTGCTTATGATACGATAGCCGTTCAAGCCAAAGACCCAACGGGTCCAGGAGTGGGTAAAATGTTTTATGACATGGATATCATCTTAGCGGATATGAAGGTAACCACTCGTAATCTAAACAGACTCATCAAGACTTCTAATACACATATTGCTACTGTTTTGCAAGATTTAAGTGCTGTAACCACTAATTTAAAGGCCTCCAATGCTGCTATCACCCACATCATGGCTAATACGGAAGGAATCACCCAAAAACTGAATGATGCTGGGCTAGATTCTACTATCATCGGCGCCAATGCGGCAATCACTACCCTAAAAGAAACCTTGCTTGCTAGCAATAAATTATTAGCTAGCTTTGATGCTTTGGCAAAAAAAGCAAATTCAGGAGATGGATCTTTGGCTAAGCTGTTAAATGATCCAGAACTGTATCTAAACCTGGCTAAAGTAACTAAAAACACAGACCTGCTGCTGCAAGACTTTCGCTTGAATCCAAAGCGATATGTGAATGTATCCGTATTTGGTAAAAAGCAGAAAAAATATGAGGTTCCTGAAAATGACCCTGCTTTTAAAGATTAGCATAATAGTTGTATTAATTATTCGTACGATTAAATAGCCTTAAAACAAAAGGAAGTAAGTTACATGAACACACCTACGAAAAGTAAAAAGAAAGTATATTTTCCCAATCTTGATGGTCTGCGATTTATTGCAGCATTATTGGTCATTATTCATCACATTGAGATGAGTAAAAAAGAAATGGGTCTTTCGCATGTCTTTGGTTCTAGTGTCTTTGGAGAATATCAAATTGGCACATTAGAATCTTTTGTACATGTCATCGGAAAACTAGGCGTGGTCCTTTTCTTTTCCTTGAGTGGTTTTTTGATTACTTACCTTTTGATAATTGAAAAGGAACGAACAAATACGGTTGCTATTGGCAAGTTCTATTTACGACGTGTTTTGCGTATCTGGCCTTTATATTTTTTAATTGTAATATTCGCTTTGTTCATTGCCCCACATATTGATTTCTTGTCTATACCCGAATATCCAATAGAGCAAGTACAATCTCATTTGTGGATAAAGGCGTTTTTGTTTTTATTCTTTTTACCTAATTTAGTTTTGGTGGGTCTAGGTATCATTCCCTTTGCAGGGCAAACCTGGTCTATCGGAACAGAGGAGCAATTTTACTTAATATGGCCTTGGATAGTGAGTCGTTCGAAGAACATTTTAAAACTACTAATCACAATAATAGTTGTCTATGTGCTAGTTTTAGGTTTATTAAGTTCAAACTTAAGTGAGCATGCTTACTACCATTTAGCGAAGCGATTTTGGAATGCTTTTAATATTGACATCATGGCAATCGGTGGTATTGCTGCCGTCATGGTCTATAATAAAGCGCCCATTTTAAAAGTACTTTTTACAAAACAAGTACAGTACATTAACTTGGCTGTGATTGCCTTATTAATCGCTTTTGGCGTGCATTTTCCTTTTTTACACTTTGAGATTTATGGTGTGCTATTCACTTTGATGATAATGAATTTGGCTTCTAACCCTGATTCAGTGCTCAACTTAGAGCATAAGTCATTAAAATACGCTGGTAAGATTTCTTATGGTTTATACATGTACCATTCACTTGTCATCTTAGTGGTCTTAAAAACTTTGCAAAAGTTTGACATGTACTCTGACTACCTACTCTATCCGCTATCTGTTATTTTTTCAGTTATCATAGCTACGCTATCTTATGAGTTTTTTGAGAAGCAGTTTTTGAAATTGAAGAAGAAATTTGTAGTGGTAGATAGTGGCGCTAAGGTATAGTCGAAATCTATTCTTACTCTTTTTTTGCAAGGCGTTCAATAAGCCGCCCCGTTATCTGAAGAAAATTTCGTTCGGTGACAATCCCAACTAATTCTTGATTGTCCACTACAGGTAGGCTTCCAATATTTCTATCTTTCATTATTTTGATGGCGTCTAAGACAGAAGTGTTCATGGAGATAGTAATAGGATCTTTAATCATTACTTCGCCATTAGTAGCATCAGGACTTTCTAATACTTTTCCTTTTTCTGCAAAGTATCTTAGTAAGATCCTAGACGTCAAAAGACCTACTAAATGACCGTTCTTATCTTCAATGGGTAAGTATCGAATCTTTGACCAATTCATAATTTCAGCAGAGACTTCAACCAAATCCTCGCTATGCGCGGTCACCAGATCCGTAGTCATGTAATCTCTAATTTTTAATTTTCCAGGTTGATAAGCTTTCAGATCTTCGGGTGTTGGAATGGCCCAATCTTGTAAGGGCAATTTAGCTTTTTGATTTCGAATCATACAACATGTGATGGTTGAGAGTGCTTCGTCAGAAGATACTTTTTCAATCAACTTCGTATAAGATCTAAGCTGCCACCTTGCCCCCGTAGCATGCGCTTTCACTCGGTCCTTGATAATTCCAATATAATTATCGATGTCTTTTTCCGCTACTTTTTGCTTTCGCAAACCCGCTTCTGCCAAAGGCAATAATTCATTCAATATTAAATCTTGCGAAGTATGTTTACTATCTCCAAACCAATTAAATTTAGAATCCATACCATATCGAGAAGCTTTCGTAAAATTATCATGAACGTCCGCAAAAGAAACTTCTTTTGTAATATCATCAATCGATTCTGAAAGACCAATCATAGCACCCAACCAAAAGGCAGCATTGGCCGTTTCATCAGCCACTGTTGGGCCAGCAGGAATAACTCTATTCTCAATTCTTAAGTGTGGTTTGTTTGTATCACTTATACCGTAACAAGGTCTGTTCCAGCGATAAACTGTTGAATTGTGCACCTGTAGGGCATCAAGATTTGGTATCTTTCCTTCCTTTATTTTTTGAATAGAATGCTCTACTTGATCTGCCGCTAGCAAGGATCTAAATCTGGCTACATCCTCTCTATAAATTTCCAAAATAGAATTCTGTAACCAACCTGTACCAAAGTGCACCCTTGAACTATATTGTCGCATGTGCTTAGCAGACTTCCTCGTATCAATTGCTTGTTGGAACATAGCTATTCGGCTTTCATGCCAAAGTCTTTTTCCAAAGACCAAGGGGGAATTTGCAGAAACAGCAATCACAGGCCCTGTCAATGCTTGGGCTATATTATATAACTTGGCAAATTCTTTTGGACGAACTTGTAGATGAACTTGAAAACTAGTATTAACGGCTTCTAGTAATGGAGAATCATGAGCCAATTTTAATTCATCTATACCTGAGAGATTTAGTTGAAAATGATTACCCTTTAATTGCTCTGCAATAGCTTCCATCAGTTCTTTGTAACGCTGTACAGGATACAAATTATCAATATGTAAATCTGCTTTACGCAAGGTCGGTAATATCCCCGTCAATACTGTCGTTGCACCATAAGATGCTAAAATTTTGTTGGTGATGCGCTGTTGTTCTATATTCTCTGCTTCCATTTCGCTAAAGCAAGTACCTGTAAAAACCCTAGGACTAAGATTGGTTTCAAGATTAAACTTACCCAATTCAGAGCCCATCCATTTATAGGGCTTCATCTCTTCTAAGACTTGTTCGGCGATGAGTGCGGGACGATAAGTTTCTTGATCCACCATGACCATTTCTTGCTCAGCCCCAATACGCATGATATCTGTTTCAAACCAGTCATTATCGAGCATGTATTCCATTGCCCGAATATCATCTAATAGTCTCTTAGAAAATGCTCTTCTCTTTGCTGGATCTGAAAACCCTGAAACCCTTTGCTCCCCCATAATATTCTGATTTTAAACACAAACTCAGTTATAAATAACAATAGTTACTTAGTTTAACCTTTATAAAGTTAAAGGTAGGCAAACTTTCGGAATAATCGACAAAGACAAGAATTTTATTCAACAAAAAAAAGGCCGCTTTTAAAGCGACCTTTTTTTCTTTCTACACATCCGCTAGTCCTAACTAACTAAATGATCTGCAATGTCATTTGAATTTGGGTTCTTAGGATCAGGGCCATATTGATTTTTTCCTTTTTCTCCTTCAGTAACCGCCAAAATAAAGTTATACAAAGGAATCAGTAAGAACCAACCACTTTTTCCAACATCATGCATCCGTCTGACACCCACTGCAAGCGAAGGTATCAATGTTCCTAATAAATATATTAAGTATATAATCCCAAATATACTAGACAATGTGGTCAGGAAGAATAATCCGATCGTTATGACAAATTCACCAAGATAAAATTCCAATATTCTGCACGTCTAGCACGCCCTTTAAAATTAGCATAATCAATTAATACTTTTTTGTACCATTCTAACATAATCAACTGTTTTCATTTCAAAATAAACCTATTATAGGCTTCTTGTCAACGGTAAAGATAGAAAAAAAGGAAATCTGAAAGAGTTTCTTCTATAGTGTATAACATATTGCACAGGTTTTGATATTTTATCACAAAATAATAGTTGTCTTCTTTATTAAAAATCCCCCCACCCTTTGAACAAGGGTGTGAATGGTCAACTATTATTTGGAATAAAGAACGGGTCAGTAAAAAAAGTGCAATTTGTTATACACCTACAGATATCACCTCAATTAAGACATACTTCTTATTAAGAATCTTAAAAAACCTGTTAATTGAATACTAAGCATTCGACACAATGAGCGGCTCAAAAAGGCTCGCTATTGCTTGCACCGTTTCTGGTTCAACTGGTGGAGCTGGCTGCCCAATAAAACTGATACTAAAGAAGAATAAAAGTAATAATTCTAAAAAAACATTATTAGAAAACAACCTAATAAGTAAGATAATTAATATAGGATCTATGAGCGACATAATCAGTAAAATTAAAAAGCGGGTATCCTATCAAGATACCCGCTTTGTCTATTTAGTAAATTATTTCAGAAAAGTTTCCACATCGTGAAGTTTCTTTCTCCAGGCATCTGCTACACCTTTATAAACAATTTTTCCATCAATGATATTTAGCCCTTTCTTTAAAGCTTCATTCTTTTGACAAGCTTTTTTCCAACCCAAATTCGCTAATTGAATGGCATAAGGCAAAGTAGCATTAGTCAAAGCTAAAGTAGAAGTATAAGGTACGGCCCCCGGCATATTGGCAACCGTATAATGTACGACTCCATCAATGATATAAGTAGGTTTAGTGTGTGTTGTAGGTTTGGTGGTTTCAAAGCATCCACCTTGGTCAACTGCCACATCCACTAATACGGTACCCGGGCGCATCGTTTTAAGCATCTTTTTGGTAATTAATTTAGGAGCTTTTGCTCCAGGAATTAAAACGGCACCAATAATCAAATCGTGCGTTTTGACCATTTCTCTAATATTGAACTCACTCGAAAACATGGTCATCACGTTTGCAGGCATCACATCATCCAAATAACGCATTCTGTCCAAGTTAATGTCCATAATAGTTACTTGACAGCCCAATCCTGCAGCCATTTTAGCCGCCTGTGTACCGACTATTCCTCCTCCCAAAACTAGTACTTTGGCGGGTGGAACACCTGGCACACCTCCAAGTAAAATACCACGTCCTTTCTGAGGTTTTTCTAGGTACTTAGCCCCTTCGTGAGTAGCCATACGTCCTGCCACTTCAGACATTGGAATCAATAAAGGTAGTGAACGATTAGGTAATTCCACGGTCTCATAAGCCAAGCAAGTTGCTTTAGACTTAATCATTGCATCCGTCAAAGCTTTCCCAGAAGCGAAGTGAAAATAGGTAAATAATAATTGACCTTCTTTGGCAAGCTTATACTCTGACTTGATAGGTTCTTTCACCTTCATTATCATTTCAGCCTTTTTATAAACGGCTTCAATAGTGGGTAAAATTTTTGCGCCAGCTTCCTTATAATCCTTATCAGAAAAACCACTGCCTGCGCCAGCTGTTTTTTGGACAAAAACCTTATGTCCATGTTTAATAAGTTCGAAAGCACCCGCTGGCGTTAGAGCCACTCTGTTTTCGTTGGTTTTGATTTCTTTAGGTACACCAATGATCATGATGTTCAATTTTTAGTTAGGGTTTTCCCTAGGTGATAAATAGGAATAATAAGGCGTATAATTCCTCTTGAAAAATGAAACCAAAGATATACTTTTTGTTAGTATAGTTGCTCATTTATTTCTAAAGAATTTGGTTTTACAAGGGAAAGCTCTGCAACATATTAGGATTTAACAAAATACAAGTCTTAAAGATTGATTTATAGCTCAAAAAAGGCGTTATTGCGAGTTCGTTTGGTTTCTATAAAAAATGGATATGTCGCAAGAAGAAAAAGGAAAAAAAGATAAGCCTACTTTAAACTATAAGTTTAAGGAGATAAAAACCTATTCTTCTATTGAATGGCTTGCCAATAATACAAAAAAGTATAGACAAGTATTCGAGCGTAACAAAGTCGCTTACATCTATGCTGAATTGGCTTTTATAAATCTCCAATTTGGTCGAAAGGATTGGACAGCAACGGTAGAATTGAAGTGCTATAGTGCTCGAAAGACAAAAGGTGTTAATAAGGAAGTTTGTTCCTTAAAGATAGAAAAAAAGGTCAGCCAATTTGATAATATCGCTTACGTCCGAGAAGGTTGGGGAAACAAAAAAAAGGCTAATTTTTGGAAAAGAGGCGCTTATTTTTGGGAAGTGTGGATTGACAACACAAAAGTGGGCATCAAAGAATTTTTTATAGAAGAATCCACAGATACATTACCCATTGAAGGATATATTGAGAATCCTTTTATGCGCACCAAGTCTGTCAAACTATTTGAAGGATCGTTTGATGATCTCCAAACCCAAAATAGAACTTATCTCAAAAGTTTCCGCAAGGAATCGACTAGATATGTGTTCGTGGATATGCTCTTTGAAAATCATGTCTTTGAGCGAGGATGGACCTGTGAAGTTACTATAAAATTTCACAATCTCAGTAGGGAACTGAAAGGCCAAACAACCCGATTGATTCGGGTAAAAAGAGGAGATGATGACATCAAACTTACTGCTGGATGGGGTTCGAACGTAGTCGGCTCTTGGAGTCAAGGCATCTATACCGCAGAGATTGTATTTATGGATTATTTATTGGCTATTGTTCCTTTTGAAATCGGTGAAAAAGATGAAGCCGGCTTCGCACCCGTTTTATTGCCAGATTCCTATGACAACATCACCTACCTGCCTATCGAAGAAGATAGCGATGTTTCTTATGAAGATGTGATGGTCGAATTGGATAATTTAATAGGCCTTACGGAAATTAAAACCCAAGTACAGAACCACGCGCAGTATATTAAATATCTCCGTTTAAGAAAAGAGAAAGGCTTCCACGAAAATGTAAATCCGATGGTTCATTCGGTATTTATTGGAAATCCTGGTACTGGTAAAACTACGGTCGCCAAGATGATGGGTAAGCTCTATAAGAAAATGGGACTTTTGACAAAAGGGCACGTACATGAAGTGGATAGAGTCGATCTCGTCGGAGAATATATAGGACAAACTGCCCCAAAAGTCAAAGAAGCAATTGACAAAGCTCGTGGAGGAGTCTTATTCATCGATGAAGCATATGCTTTAGCTCGTTCAGAGGATGACTCCAAAGACTTTGGACGTGAGGTCATCGAAATTCTTTTAAAAGAAATGTCCAATGGGCCAGGAAATTTAGTTGTAATCGTAGCGGGTTACCCCAAAGAGATGAAATACTTCATGGATTCAAACCCTGGACTAAAATCAAGATTTAAATTATTCTTTGAGTTTAGGGATTACTTGCCTGATGAATTAATGCAAATAGCCAAATATACTTGCGAACAAAAACAAGTAAAATTTTCGCCTTCTGCTTTAAAAGTATTAGACCGACATATCGTGGATGCATACAGAAACCGAGACCGTACTTTTGGCAATGCACGCTATGTCAATGATATTATTGAGAAAGCAAAAATAAATTTGGGTCTGAGAGTAATGTCTCACCTCAGTCCAAAAGACTTAGACAAAAAGACGCTTTCTACTATTAGTTTAGAAGACATTAAAAAAGTACAAATCAAGCGAAAGCGAAAAGTGCCCATCCTACCCATTGACGAACCTTTGCTAAAAACAGCTATTGCCGAACTAGAGGAGTTGATGGGGATGCAAAATGTAAAAAATGAAATTTATGAGATTGTCAAATTGGTTCGCTACTACAAAGAAACCAATAAGGATGTTTTAAATAAATTTTTCTTACACACTGTTTTTGTAGGAAATCCAGGGACTGGTAAAACGACTGTCGCACGAATCCTCACAAAAATATATAAAGCATTAGGCCTACTCGAACGGGGGCACATCGTAGAAACTGACCGCCAAGGCTTAGTAGCAGGCTTTGTAGGACAAACAGCCATCAAGACCAGTGAAATGATTGAAAAGGCTTTTGGTGGTGTCCTATTTATAGATGAGGCGTATGCCCTTACGGCAAATGTCGGAAAAGCATCTGGGGATTTTGGAGACGAAGCTATCCAAACTATCTTGAAAAGGATGGAAGATCACCGTGGCGAGTTTTATGTCTTTGCTACTGGTTATCCTGACAATATGGAAAAATTTCTAAAGGCAAATCCAGGACTGGCTTCTAGATTTGATAAAATTTTACGCTTTGACGATTACGAACCTGCCATGTTGATGGAAATTGCTATGGATATGCTAGCCAAAGAAAATGTCAAAGTCGAGAAAAAAGCAAAAGCATATCTAGAAGATTATTTTAATCGCCTACATAGTCGTCGTGATAAGTATTTTGGCAATGCACGTACTGTTAGAGCCATTGTACTCGAAGCGGTTAAAAACCAAAATATTAGATTGGCTAATCTCCCGTCTGATAAACGTCAATCTGCTGCTGTCAATAAATTGCTACTTGAAGATGTCAAAGATTTTACTTTGAACACAAATAATGCAATCTTTAAAAGAAGCTCAATGGGATTTGGGAAATAGATTGTTGTTCCCCTCCTGATAGATTATCGGAATTCGGCGTCGCGCTTATAGTCGGCTCCATAATTTACTCCAGCTGCCCCACCCTAGGGTTTTCTTACCGACCCATAAGACAAGGACAAATAATATGGTGGTAGTGATGAGCATCCCATCTG
>JAJRQS010000215.1 GCA_024280135.1 Bacteroidota bacterium
TTCATAGTTTGGGGTTAGATAAGTAGTGTCTCCATCTATAACATACGGGAGGTTTCCTTCGAGGATAGATTGATAGGGGACGTTCATTAGGGTTAGTAGAATATTAATGGCATCATGTAGGGAACTCGTATTATGAATGATTAGCCCTTGTTCATAGGCGTTTTGCCCCATATAACAAGTAGGCTCTGTCATGATACTATCAAAAGTTAAGATTTCACCTGGAATAGAATTGACATCTACTTTTATCACTGCATTAATTTCAAAATCAGAACAGCTTTCCCCATTACATCCCCAATCTAATGATAAGGTGGATGGAATAGAAATTTGTTCTTGACCACAAATTAATATCTCAATAGATTCGGTAATGATTAATTCCTCATCTTTATCAAAGAATTCATCGCCATTACCAATACTCGTAAAGTCAGCTCCAGAGAAGGTAAGCACAAAACTATTCGGAGCACTAGGCACGATGCTTCCATCTGACGAAGTAATAGCAAGCCCAGGGTCATGTTTATCCATGAACTTAAACTCCTTGATGGGACTTATTCGTGTATTTCGAACCGTTAGTTTCCTCGTAATGACTTGACCCTTTACTCCATTGAGGATGGGATCATTTACTTGCGTAAAAACAAGTAAGGAAGTGGCAATGTCAAACTGTCCGGAGGATACATTGTTTAATTGACCTCCATCATGTTGTAGGTCTAAGTTATAGCTAAATAGTTGTCCTGCATCTACACAGGCTGCTGTAACACAGGAGGCTTGCGCTAAAAAGGTCAATGTAACAGAACTTCCAGGTGCTATTTCCTCAATGTTAAAGCTTGGCTTTGATAGATTGCTTATGTTTTCTTCTGTTCCCCCAATGATACTACCAGAAATATAGGCTATGGAGCATGGAAAATCCAATGATACTTGACCATTCGCAATAGGTACGTTGGTGTTGTTGTCTATTTTAACCTGAAAACTGGCTTCATGGCAGACATTGAAATCTGTTGGGTTAACAAAGGAAATAGACTGTGAATGTCCAAAGGAAGCTATAAGTAATAGGGCGAAAAAAATTGTAATGGGCTTCATATTATTTTTATATAGTTTACAATAACCTATGTTATTAGAGGTAGATGAGCTTGTTTTTGCTGCCTCCTACTTGTTTTTGAAAAAAGGTGTTTTTCTACTAAAAGTATGTTGTAAAAATGGGAAAATATGAAACAAAGGTAGGTATTAACTTTTAATTAAATACTTTATTTAATCTATTTATTTTTTTATAAAATATATAATGAACTATAACATTGGGCAGTTCAAGTAACAATAAAGAATATCTATTTTAATTACTTTTTTGGCTTGGTGTGGTATCAAATTTGGTCATGGTGTTCTGTTCTCCATGTTGGAGAAACTAATTTGAATAATAATAAAACCATATAGTGACATGAAAAAAGTCCTAACTTTAATTTTAATTTTTGCCGGTTTTACTGGCGTGTATGCACAGTCCAGCACCTTGGCTATTGGAAATGAAACCCAAACAGCTGAAGAACCAACTGATTTTGAAAACGGCAGTGTAAAGCACCTAACTGGATTGTCTATCGGAAACGAAGTACAGAGTACAATCGAAGAAGGAACCGATACAGGGAAGTCAAAAAAATCATTTGAAATGGCAATTGGCAATGAAGCCCAAACAGCTGAAGAACCAACTGATTTTGAAAACGGTAGTGTAAAGCACCTAACTGGATTGTCTATCGGAAACGAAGTACAGAGCAGCATCGAAGAAGGAACCGATACAGGGAAGTCAAAAAAATCATTTGAAATGGCTATTGGAAATGAAGCCCAAACAGCTGAAGAACCAACTGATTTTGAAAACGGTAGTGTAAAGCACCTAACTGGATTGTCTATCGGAAACGAAGTACAGAGTAGCATCGAAGAAGGAACCGATACAGGGAAGTCAAAAAAATCATTTGAAATGGCTATTGGAAATGAAACCCAAACAGCTGAAGAACCAACTGATTTTGAAAACGGCAGTGTAAAGTACCTAACTGGATTGTCTATCGGAAACGAAGTACAGAGTACAATCGAAGAAGGAACCGATTATGAGAATGGTCAGATTGATTTGCCTGAATTGCAAACACCATTTTCAAAAGATGATATTAAGCTTTTCCCAACAGTATCTTCAGATATCATACGCATCACTACAGATATTAATGATATCGTAAAGTTGAGAGTAGTTAGTCTAACTGGTGAGGTTAAGTTGACTACAAGATTTGAAAATGAAATTAACCTTGATATTTCTAACTATGCTTCAGGCATATACATCGCTTATATTAACAGAGGTAAGCAGATGACTACTTTTAAATTCATTAAAAAGTAAGTATTCTTTTTTTAAACAACAGAGAAAGGGTCAATATCGTAAGATATTGACCTTTTTTTTTGTTTGACATTAGTCTGATTTGAGTATAAGAATATTCGCTTTTGATGAACTATACCGTTCTACGAATCGTTATTTAGATCTAAACTCAAGTATATGCGAATTAGATTGTTGGTAGCCTTGTTATTATGGGCTTTTTTGGCGCAAGCTCAGGTACATCATAAGTTATTGGTCGTAGCAGATCCGAATACTGCTCAATTAGAAGTAACAGACGAAATAACACTCCCAGAAGGCTTGGAAGTCACCTTTGAGTTGAATGCTGATTTAATACCAAAATCTTTGACGAAAGGACTTTCTCTCCATAAAGTAGGACAAAGCCAATCGATGGATGTAGGGATGGATAGAGATGCAACAAGTGCTGCAACTAGTCAATGGCGGATAGCATGGGCAGATAGATACCCAAATAGGAAGACTTTCAAAATTGCATACGAGGGGAAGATTGAATCAATAACGGAGCAAAGCAGTAAGAATTATCAAAGAGGTTTTAGTGAATCTCCAGGGATAATTTCTGATAAAGGGATATACTTGGCGGGTGCTACTTTTTGGGTTCCTATAATTGGATCCGAGATGATGACCTTTGAAATGGAAGTCAATTTGCCTGTAGGTTGGAAGTCCGTTGCGCAAGGAGAGCGTACCCTTTCGGAAAAAGAAACTTGGATTTGCCTAAAACCTCAAGAAGAAATATTTTTAATAGGAGCAAAATTTACAGAGTATAGCTTTGATGCAGGAAATGTGAAAGCAA